>JAAZYK010000240.1:0-1599 GCA_014239685.1 Dehalococcoidia bacterium
TGGACCGGTACGGCAACATTCTCGCTACGAGGAAGGGTGAAGATGTGGCGGCGGACGGCATTGCGTTCGTTGCACATATGGATCACCCCGGTTATGAGGCGCTCTCGGCGGAGGACGACGGGGTGCACGGTCGCGGACTCGGTGGGCTACCTCCTCAGGCCTACGAATCCGGCGTCGCGGTTACATTCGTTGGATCGGACGGTAGGCGCGTACCCGGGCTGATCATGGGACGCGCAGGCGCACGTTCCGGTGACAACCTTATTTTTGAGGTCGCCCAAGATCGGCTCGGTCCACTACCTTGTGCCGTCGTCCTGGACCTGCCGGATTTCGACTACGACGAACAGACTAAACTCATCCGCATGCGAGCGGCGGACGATCTCGCAGGTTGCGCGAGTGTTCTGGCGGTTATGCGTTCATCGATGGAATCTCCGACACCCGGTCCGGTATACGGTTTGTTCACTCGGGCTGAAGAGGTCGGTCTGGTCGGGGCTCGACTTGCGGCAGCTGATGGCCTGTTACCTGCCGGAACGAATGTGGTGTCGGTCGAGACAAGTAGTATCCTGCCCGGCGCAGAGATCGGGCGTGGTCCGGTGGTGCGCACGGGCGACCGAATGACGACGTTTGGGTTCGAGGCCGAGGAATATCTGGCGGCGGCCGTATCGGGAGTTGGCGATTTTCCAATACAGAGGCAGTTGATGCAGGCTGGGACTTGCGAGGGGACGGCTTTCGCGCGAAATGGATACCCGACCACGGGGCTGGCTTATCCACTTGGTGCATGGCACAACAACGGTCCGGATAGCACAATCAGGCCGGAGTTCATTCATCACGACGATTTCGCCACGGGAATTGCGCTTTTAGCCGGCGCGGCCGCTCTGTCCGGCACGAATCCGAGTTCTGCAGCTGGTGCTCGCATAAGGGAGCGACCGGAGGCTGAAGAACGCCGGTTGCTTGACTCCGCAGGGTAGTACGAAGGTTTTTTTGGCGACGTATTTAACGAGAAAAATCGCATCGGCCATCCTGCCCATTACAATGACGCCTCGCTACCTTTGACGGGTTCGTTAATATGCCCCTGTCAGATTCCCGAACAACCCACATTGCAGGATTACGAAGGACCGAAACATGGCCGAAGTCTCCGGTAGTTATCTGATCGCACGGACGCTTAAGGAAGAGGGCGTGGAAGCGCTGTTCTTCCTGATGGGCGGTCCTAATTACGAGATCGTCAACTATTCGGAAGATTTCGGAATTCGCACCATCGACTTTCGACACGAGCAGGCGGCGGCGATGGCGGCGCACGGCTACGCCCGTGTAACCGGCAGGCCCGGCGTGACTACCGCTGCGTCCGGGCCGGGCACGCTAAACCTCCTCACAGGCCAGTACACGGCGTACATCGACAACGCACCGATGATCACCCTAGGCGGCGCGGGTCCTTACCACGACTGGGGCAAGGACGGTTTTCAGGAGCTGGACCAGGCGGCGATTTTCGAAGAGGTTTCGAAGTCGACCATGAGAGTGACCGATGCAGCTCGATATCCGGAGCAAATTTCTACAGCGTTTAGGATCGCCACTACGGGCCGGCCGGGTCCGGTATATGTGGACTGC
>JAAZYK010000240.1:1609-1836 GCA_014239685.1 Dehalococcoidia bacterium
GGACATACTATATGGGAAAGTCGAGGAATCGGATGTCCCTCCGGCTACCCGCCCGGAGGCGCTTTCTCGCTCCGGCGCAGATCCTGTGTCTGTGGCCGCTGCGGCTGACATGCTACGAAGTGCCAAGAAGCCGCTGATATTCGCAGGTGGTGGTGTGTTCTTTGGCAAGGCATGGGACGAACTACGCAAACTCGTCGAGAGTGCTGGCAGCCCGTTTTACACCTCGC
>JAAZYK010000241.1 GCA_014239685.1 Dehalococcoidia bacterium
CCCTGCTCGGCGTGGAAGGTATTGCCGTGCTACTGTACCGTCGCCGCAACTAATAGAAACCTCAAGAGACGGCTAACCGACGATGAAAACAAGAACCCAATTCCTGCCTCTCGCCGCGCTTGCCGGCCTTGCAATCGCCACGGGCTCCGCCGGTGCCTCGACGACCCTCACGGGCGTAGTGCCCACCGCCACCAACAGTGCTGTTCCCGCCGACCACGGATCGAACGCGCTAGCAACGCCGACCATCGCACTCAATTGGGCTGGAAATTGGGACCAGTACACAAACTGGGACGGCCGCGGCGATGCCTACCAGATCGAAAATGCATCCGTTGCCTCTCCGATCGAAATTGTTCTCACTCCGGATCCCGGCTACGCCGTGAACCTCGTCTCCTTCGATCTCGATGAATGGGTTGGAGGTGGAGACACGTCTCTGAACTGGACTATCTCCGGCGGCACCAGCGGTACCCTAGCCTCCGGCACCTGGGATGATTTCAGCATCGCCAACGACCCTACCGACACCGGCGGTCGCTCGACGATCAGGCCGAATGTGACCGGCGCCGACCGCGAGGCGCTGACGCTCAGCTTCTCTCAAACCAGTGGGTCTGGAACCTATCTGGCCATGGACAACCTCACCTTCGATCAGGTCCTGCCGGCCCCCGACACCACCCCGCCGACCGTGCTCGACATCATCGATGACAAGAGTGGCGGGCCCATCCTCGATACCGAGACGGTGGTCTACACTGTGACCTTCAGCGAGGTGATGAATGCCACGACTGTCGATGCCGGCGACTTTGAGAACGCGGGCAGCCCCGCCGCCACGATAGACAGCGTGACCGCCACCGGGAATCCTGTCGTCTTCGAGGTGACCGTCTCGCCCGAAAGCGGGGACGGGACGCTGCAGTTGCAGATCAAGTCCGGTGCTGACATCCAGGACCCCACGGGAAACGCGCTACTCACCACGCCGTTGATCGCGGACAGCGAAGTCATTGTGATCAGCGTGTATATGGGGCTAACGCTGGAAATAACCCCCAACAGCCCCAACTTTGACTTCTCCTGGTTCAGTCGGACGGACAAGTACTACGACCTCTTAAGCAGCACGGATCTTGCCACCCTGCCTTCCACTTGGCCGGTCTACGACGACGGTGTTACCCTCTACGAGAACATCGTGCAATCTGGCCTCACTGGCGGATGGACTGTCCAGTCGGGCGTGCCCTGTGATGATCCCCGCCGCTTTTTTGTGCTACGAGAGAAGGATCTGGAGGGTCGCATCCTGCTCGTGCTCTCTTGGAACATCTGGTCGGCCGATGCCAACTATGCGAAGATCAACGAAGTCATCCAAACCACCGGTGCGGATGTCATAGGCTTCCAGGAACTCGGCAGAGTGGGCTCCGTCGTCAGCTCGCTGGAAACGGCCACCGGCGAAGACTGGCATTCACATGGAATGATAATCAGTCGCTTTCCCATCATCGGCACCAGTGGTGTAGGAGCACTAATCCAGATCACCCCGGAACAGACCGCCTGGGTCTTTAACGTACATTTCGCACCGTATCACTATCAGCCTTACGATCTTCGCGACGGGAAGCTGGCCCAGAACGAGGCAGTGGTGGTCGCCGCGGCTGAAAGCGTCCGTGGCGGTCAGGCGGACTCCCTGGTAACCGCCATCACCAACAGCGGTGCGATGGATGCCGGCGTGACGGTATTCGTGACGGGCGACTTCAACGAGCCATCCCATCTCGACTGGACCCAGGAAGCCGCCGATGCCACCGCCCGCGCGTATGACCTGAAGGTCGAGTATCCCACCTCAAAAAAGATGACCACCCTCGGCCTCGG
>JAAZYK010000242.1 GCA_014239685.1 Dehalococcoidia bacterium
GAGATTCGAGAGGTGGGCGAGCGCGAACGACCGGGAATCGTCCACAGGATTGACCGTGACACATCAGGCCTGATGGTAGTAGCGCGCAGGCAGGCCGCTTACGAAAAACTGTCCGAGATGATCCGGGAGCGACAAGTTCGACGTGTTTACACAGCGCTTGTTCGTGGAGGCCCTGAGACGGACGAAGGGATCATCGACGCGCCTCTAGGACGCGACCCACGCAATCGGCAGCGACAGGCGATAGTCGAGCACGGACGCGAGGCTCGCACGCGATTTCGCGTGCTGGAACGCCTAGCACGCACAACCTTGATGGAACTGGTGCTCGAAACCGGACGAACCCACCAGATCCGCATTCACCTGTCATCTATCGGTAACCCGGTAGTCGGAGACGGCATGTACGGGCGAGCCGCGAGAGGACCGGGGGGACTGAGCCGCCAATTCCTCCACGCGTCAAGCTTGGCCTTCAAACACCCGATAACCGGCGATACCTTGCAACTCGACTCGCCACTCCCTGAAGATCTTCAGACGTCCCTGGACGCAGCCCGCCGGGAGTAGGAGCGACGCTCGCGCTCCCGACTGGAGAGGGTCCTAGGGGAGGGGGCACAGAGGTATCGGCTAGGACATGTTTAGTTCTTTAAACCCTTCGGTTCGCGACAGTTTCTCTAATCCGCTCAGGATGACACTCTGCCGTGTCTGTCGTTAATGAGTGCGTTGCCCTGTGATGACGCCTTAATGAAGTACAAGCTTAAAAGTCCCGGGCCTAGGCTTAGGATGACGATATAACCGTGACCGCGCTTCAATTACCCGCACAACCACCAATTAACGCACTACGGCCAAACAAATCTCGCATCACGGGTGATATTATTTTGGCCTCATGACTGAGATATCTCACGCCCGTCCCGTACGCGTTCGTTACGCGCCCAGTCCGACCGGAGACCCACACGTCGGCAATCTCCGTACCGCCCTCCTCAACTGGGTGTTTGCTCGGCGCACGGGCGGCCAGTTCATCGTCCGCATCGAAGATACTGACCGTGAACGCATGATAGATGGTTCCTTGGACCGGATTCTCGGGGCGCTCGAATGGCTCGGCCTGGACTGGGACGAGGGCCCCGGCAAAGGTGGTCCATTTGGGCCATACGTGCAATCTGAGCGCAAAGTGCTCGGCAAGTACGCAGAGGCTGCCCAACAACTGATTGAGAACGGCCATGCTTACAAATGCACATGCACGCCCGAGAGGCTCGATCAGCTCCGCCAGCGCCAGCGTGCGGAAAAGAAATCGACCGGATACGACGGTTACTGTCGCAACAAGTCGGATGAGGAACGCGAATCGGATAGGGCGCAGGGCCTGGCCACCGTCATCCGATTTAAGGTCCCATTAGAGGGCGAGGTCACGTTCAACGACGTCTTGCGCGGTCCGTTGACCTTCGATCCGTCCTTGCTGCAGGACTTCGTGATCCTGAAGTCTGATGGCTATCCCACTTACCATTTGGCACACATCGTGGACGACCATGAGATGGGCATAACCCACGTCCTGCGATCCGAGGAATGGATTTCGTCAACGCCCCGGCACGTCATGATGTACGACGGGTTTGGATGGCAGCCACCGGAGTTCGTTCACCTATCAATACTTCTCGGGCCGGACCGCTCCAAATTGTCAAAGCGCCACGGCGACACCGCACTGCTTGAGTTTCGGGATAAAGGCTTCCTCCCCGAGACGATGTTCAACTTCCTGTCGTTACTAGGCTGGTCCGCGGCCGACGATGAGGAGGTGATGACACGCGAACAAATCGTGGAAAAATTTAGCCT
>JAAZYK010000243.1 GCA_014239685.1 Dehalococcoidia bacterium
TTGTCCGACTTCCTCGACACCGTCTGGGGCGTCCCTTCGACGAGCCGCGGTTTCCATCTGTACGAAGACGGCTCTCCGGGTGGCGAATATGGAACGACGGTCGAGAAGCTGGGACTTCGGTCGCTTTCGCGGGAATGGAACTCCTTCTCACTGAGCGATACCCTCTACGGTTTGAAGTCGACGGGATATCTCGAGGCACTGAACACGCTGTATTTCGATCAAGTGACTCCTTTTGTCGCTTATAACAGCCCGGTCACGGTTGTTGATACGAGCGGTGTCAAGCCGGTTGCGATCGACGAAAACGGGGTCTACAACTACGCCGATGCAATCATCGTGACCGTATCGGTGGGCGTCCTCAAAGCCGAGATCATCGATTTTATTCCCGATCTGCCTGCTGCCAAGCTGGATGCCATCAATACGATCGGCATGGGGAAGGGCATGAAGATCTCGCTGCGATTCAGCAGCCAGGTCTGGGCATCGAAGATGATGAACGTGCTTACGGACGGCCCCTCTGGTAATTGTTGGACACCAAACAAGTACCAGCCCGATGCCACCGATCACGTGCTGACTTGTTTTATGATGGGCCTGAACGCCGAAACGATGGCGGCGCTGCCAGACGATACTGCCCGAATCAACCAAGCTCTTGCGGACCTTGATGTAGCGTTTTCTGGAAACGCATCGACTAATTTCATAGAAGGCGTTGTGCAGGATTGGACAGCGCAGCCCTATATACGCGGGAGTTACTCATACCCCGCGCCGGGTACGCGCCCAATCGCGGGTCTCACCATGCGTCAGGCTCTAGCGGAAGCCGTAGGGCCTACGCTCTACTTCGCCGGCGAGGCGACTCATAATTCGGCTGCATCGACTGTGCCTGGCGCGATGCAGGCGGGTGAGCGGGCAGCGGGAGAACTCATCTTTAATTTCGGAGGGCCACCTGCCCCGGGCACACCGACGGCGGAGTTGTCGTGATTCCCGACCTGGGAATAGAAGTCCCAGTAATCGACGATGTCCGGGTCCAAAAAACAATCTCCAGTTTCCGCCCAACATGTATTCCCTCCACCCATTCCGTCTGCGTCCATCACGATCAACTCATCCTGGGTGGAGTTTTCCCTGAAAATACGAATCTGTGCGCCGTTGCCGTATGCGGCATTGATGTCGCCGAATATCGGGTTGTTCGACGCGCCGTAAAGTTCCTCAGCTCCGTGCTCGATACCAACATCGCCGAGAGTGTCCGAATAGACTCGGCCCCCATGTCGATTCGTGGCTTCGAGGACTAGAACATCAAAGCCTAGGTTGTTCAGCGTGTAAGCCGCGTACAGGCCGGACGCCCCTGCCCCGACGATCACAACGTCGTGGTCGGTCGAGGGTTCGACTGCACGGGAAGGCCCCGAGATCAAGGCCAACGCAACCAAAGTTCCGATCGCGAGAGCCGTCCGAATGACCTCTTCGGTGGATGAGTTCGACGAAGTGCGGTTTCCCGAGGAATCCATGCAGGCGACCTTTCGGAACGTCTTCAATTGGCACGCGGGCCGTTATGCCCACACAGGGCTCATTTCAAAATACCAGAAACAGGGCTCCTCAAACAAGAAAACCCGCCCTAGCTACCCAAAACCCCTCGGAATAGATGGTGACCTGCGCGAGAAGAGCTCGCCAAGCGCATCCCCGGGCGGGATTCCGCCCGCGGGCTTCGGGAACTGCGATCATGCCCCTGGCCCCCAGCTCCGAG
>JAAZYK010000244.1 GCA_014239685.1 Dehalococcoidia bacterium
TTTCTCCCGGAGGGAGAAGGATGGAATGAGGGAGAAGTCGGACTTCGTGCCGCAGTTGTGATTGCTCCTACGTCGCTGCCGTCCCCCGAGGTTCTAGAAGTTTGTAACGAGCCCGACGAACGTGAGCATGACCAGTCAACAACATTGGCTTAAGCGATAGGCGGCCGCCTATTGACCAGTCCCGCCGCCGCTTCAAATCCTGCGCCTGCGCGCAACACGGTCACCTCATCGAACGGCTTGCCACTGATCATCATGCCGATCGGCATTCCGTCCTCGGTGAATCCGCAGTTCAGGCTCAAAGACGGCTCTCCGGTCGTGTCAAACACTCCAGTGAAGATGCCGAGGAGGTTTGTCGCAGGGGCGATCAGGTCGCCTTCCGGGGAAACGATGCATTCCTCGATCGTAGGTGTTTGGATGGGTACGGTGGGCGTCACGAGAACGTCCACGTCCCGCGTTGCCTCGGTCATTTTCTCTATGAACCAGCGTCGCGCACGTTGCGCACGAATGTACTCCGTCGCCGGAATGTAAGAGGCGGCCTCGAGTCGTGCCCGAACCTCAATGCTGTACTGATCGGGGTACTTTGCGAGCCACTCCTCGTGGACCGATACGGCCTCGGGCCGATTAACGCCGACGTTGATCTTCCGGCCCTGAGACACCCATGGCATAGATATCTCGCTGACGATCGCACCCTCGCGCTCCATCAGAGCGATTCCGGCGCGAACAGCGGCCTCTATTTCCGGGTCGATATCGTCGTAGAAAAAGTCGAGAGGCACGCCAATGCGAAGTCCCTGAAGTCCCTGCTTGAGGCCGGAAGTGAAGTCCGGGACTGCCTGATCCGCAGATGCCGGGTCTCGCGGGTCGTGTCCGGAGATTGCGTTCATCATGTGGGCGCAGTCGGCGACGGTGCGGGTCATCGGTCCGACGTGGTCGCACGACCAGCTGAGATCGAGCACCCCGGCCCGGCTTACACGACCGTAGGTGGGCTTTAGCCCTGCTGTTCCAGTCACAGCGGCCGGCATTCGGATCGATCCACCCGTGTCCGAGCCGATGGCCGTCACGGAAAGACCACCGGCGACTGCTGACGCCGATCCCATGCTGGAGCCGCAACAGATTCGCTTCAAGTTCCAAGGGTTATGTGAGGCACCGTAGTGCGGGTTCATGCCGGTTGCGCCCATTGCGAACTCAACTAGCGCCGCCTTGCCGATGATAATCGCACCGGCCTCTTTAAGGAGACGGGTGATCGTGGCGTCGGATGTCGCCATATTGTCCTTGAGAATGGTCGAACCGCCAGTGGTGACCGTGCCCTCGACATCGATAAGGTCTTTGAGGGCAACCGTTATCCCGTGCATTGGGCCTTTGTAGTTGCCGCTTACTATCTCGGCCTCTGCCGTGTGTGCTTGAGCTAAGGCGCTCTCTGAAAACACCTCCAGAAAGGCGTTCAGGTCCGGTTCAAGTGCTTCGATACGATCCAGCGACGCCTGCGTCAATTCAACAGGTGACAGGTCTCCCGCCTCGATGCGAGGGGCGAGTTCGTCTATAGACGCGTATTCAAGATTGTTATCTGGCAATAGGTACGCTCCCTGGATCAAAATTGGACGGTGTGCGGGATGACCCTTTTTCAAGTGGGCTGCCGGCTCCGTGAACATACCAAGAGCTTGAAACTTCAATCGCTAGATTCAACATTCAAAGAAACAAAATAAAGTGCTACGCGAAACCTAATCGC
>JAAZYK010000245.1 GCA_014239685.1 Dehalococcoidia bacterium
TGTCGGAAACGTACCGCACCACGTCCCAGATCTCGGCTTCCGAAAGAATCGGACCAAACCTTGGCATTACGAGGATCCCGTTGTAAATGATTCCAAACATTGCGTCTTCATTTAATCGGGTACGCGACACCTGAAGGTTTGGTGGTCCGTTATACGCAGATCCGTTATCTGTGGCCCATGCGGAATTTGGCGATGTGATGTGCGCTGCGGCCGGTCCGTCTCCGAGGCCTGTCTGTCCATGGCATGCGGAGCAGTTAATTCTGTATAACTCGGCTCCAGCTTTGGCGTCGTAGGCATGAGCCTCCCGCGCCGGGAGCATATTCGAAACGGCCTGAGTGTTGCCCTCGCCTTTATACGCCACCGCAGACTCAACACCACTCAGGCGTGGAATCTCCTGCGAGCGATACGCCTGCGAGTAGTGCATCTCCGTGAAGGTCTCAATCGGGTACGCACCGCTTTCCTGCACACATGCCGTCGCCAGAAGGGCAAACGATGCTACGGCGACGATCAGACGGCGGCCCGCGAAGCGGGATCGGACGTTGCGCGTTATTTCTGTCGTTCGAAGACTCAAGCCGTTTTGATCTCCAGAGCGCCGGCTGTCTGTAGCACTCCGCGTGCCTCTTCCAATCGGTCGTCCTCGCACTCCACCACTACACCGATGTAGCCCTCGGTGATACGTGTGTCGTACGCACCAAGGTTGAGGTTCGGTAGACGTGACTCAAATATTATGCCGACCACGGTCGCTACCACCGCTCCAAGCATAGTTAATTCGTAGGCAATGATTAGCATGGCGAATACGGCCAGGATCGGCTTACCACCGGTGATTACCGGATATGCGAGCTGTGTTCCGGCCGTAAACAAGATGGCCAGAGTGATGCCCACCATAGCCCCGAAGAAGGGGAACCGGAATAGCCTGTGCTGGGGGACGTGTTCGCCGAACGCGCCCTCCGGATACGGCGTGCCGGTGAGCACGTCAAAAGTGCCAAGCTCAAACCCGGCGGATTTGAGTCCGTCCATGGCGTCGGCGCCTGCATTTGGTGTGTCGTACAGCCCTAGAACGCTGTTTGAAGCTGCCATCGTGCGTTACCTAATCCAATTCCCTGATTACAGCCGGCATAGTCACGCGCCCGATCTGGACATCAGTCGTGAAAACCTGGCTTTCTTTGGTCTCGAAGAGCGGTATCAACGGGAAAAACTTGGAGAACAACAGCATCAACATCATTACCCATGCGAACGACCATAACAGGAGACCCCATTCCAGGGGGCTGACCTGATACGAGTCCCACGTGAATACGAACGGCTGTTTTCTTGAGAGTCCTGGGACAATGATCAAGAAACGTTCAAGCCACATCCCGATGTTCACCAGGATGGACGTCCAGAACATCATCGCTATGTTGTTCCGTACACGTTTGAAGAACCATAACGGCACAGGTATAGCGAAGCCCGTTAAGAAGAAGATTATGAATAAGAGGTTCCAAGGCCACTCAAACATTTGCATTTCACGAAGCGCCCGTTCAGGAGCTTCCAGGCTGTAGACACCGAAGATGAGTTCGGCAAATGTCAAAGCCAACCACGCACAGGCCACGACGATGAGCAGTCTTGCAAGCGCATCGAAGTGTTCCGGACGGATGTAGTTGTCCCAACCCCAGAGCCAGCGCATGAGCGCCATCATCGTCACAACAGCAGACACACCTGAGTGGACCGCGCCGACGACG
>JAAZYK010000246.1 GCA_014239685.1 Dehalococcoidia bacterium
TTCCCGTCATTGGAATCGGTTTCTCTGGCTGCACGCGGTATCGCACAGGCCAAGCTCTGGCCGGCTAACCTGCGGATTCTGGATCCTGGCGAGGGACAGGCGATGGCAGGGCTGGACGGTAAGACTGCCATCCTGATCATCGGTTTCGAATCCTCCGATGTTCCGCAGGACGCGTTTATCAAAGAAGCCGTATCGATAGCCCGGGATGCGGGAGGCATGGTCAATGACGACGAGATAGTGATATCGCCGGCGTCCGCCGGGGCAACGACCAGCAGCGACCCTGCTGGACGTCAGGGAGCTGTTGGCGCGTGGCGAGAGGCGTTCATCAACCTGCCATACGACTGGAACGACATCACCGGGCTGGGTGTCATAGCCGATACCTTCGAAACCTCTATCACGTGGGATCGATGGCCGGAGTTCGATCGTTCGGTGCGCAGCGCGACTCAGGACGTGCTGAACCGCGTCTGCGGCGGTGGCAGCGTGACGGCCCGAATTACACACGTCTACCCGGACGGACCAGCGCCGTACTACTCGTTCACGGCTCTCGGAAAGCCTGGTTCGGAGCTATCCCAGTGGGCGGAAATTAAGATGGCTGCATCGGACGCCGTGATCGCTTCAGGCGGTACCATCACCCACCACCATGCCGTCGGGCGGGATCATCGGCCCTGGTACGACAAACAGCGACCAGACACCTTTGCCACGGCGCTAAGGGCGGCGAAAAAGTCGCTAGACCCCTCAAGCATCCTCAACCCCGGTGTCCTGATAGACCCTTAATGTTTCGTAGATCAATACGCCAACCGATACCCGTAAGGAGAACAACCGAGAATGGCCGTCTATTCTGTATCAGACATCAACGTTAAGGACCCAGAGGCCTATAAAGAATACATGGCGCTCGCGGCTCCACTGGTCGCGAAATTCGGCGGCCGATATCTGGTGCGCGGTGGCCAGGTGACCCCGGGCGAAGGGGACTGGACTCCCAAACGGGTCGTCATCCTTGAGTTCCCGGATACCGAGTCGCTTATGGCCTTTCGTAATTCTCCGGAGTACGCGCCGGTTGGCGAAATACGGCACAAGGCCGCAGACACAAAATCATTCCGCGTAGAGGGCATATAGTCGGGTCCTAGTGTGTCTGCATATAGAAGGTCCCGGACCAATTACAAAGGATCAAAAAATGTCCGTCTACACCATCGCCGAGATCACCATAAAAGACGAAGACGCCTACAAAGAATACCAGGCCAAAGTACCGGCAACCATCGCTCAGTATGGTGGTCGTTACCTCGTGCGTGGCGGTGAAGTTACGACAGGCGAAGGAGGCTGGAACCCGGGCCGAATCGTTATCCTTGAATTCCCTGATGTCGAGGCCCTACAAAAGTGGGCGACCTCACCTGAATACGCACCGGTTGCAGAGATACGACATCGCGCAGCGGACACAAAATCCTTCATCGTCCAGGGCGTCTAAAGTGTGAAACACGGTAGGGGTTGGGGTTGCCTTGTCCGACCTACTGACCGAAATCTACGTTTCGCAAATCGCGTGTCGGGAACACCTCGTGTGTCAGACGTCCCTCGATCACAGGCCCATCTGAGCGCTTTTCCGCCTGCTTCATGTCGTATTTCCGGCCTACCCACGCCAGAAACCGCGGCACGCCCCACCGTAACAGCGGGAACA
>JAAZYK010000247.1 GCA_014239685.1 Dehalococcoidia bacterium
GCCCTCGGTGACCCAACGGTCAAGATTCACCAGTGCTCCACGCAGGGCCGGCGAGTAGTCGATCTGATTTAGCGAGTTCTGGCCAGCCTCGCCCATCATCTCGTTCCGGTCGGTCGGAGGCCACACTCCAAGGCCATGTTGGGTTCCTCCAAAGTGGTAAATCCGCACGTTCTCGCCATGCTTTATGTCACGCTTACCGTCTGGGTCTGTGTGTAGCAGCGATGCGTCCCCGCGATGGTACTCCGCCGACGAGTTGGTGTAGAACACCCGGGCACTGGAGCCACGGGCCTCGAAACGGCCCATTAACGACCCTGTCTCTTCCGTTTCGGGGTCGGTCTCCGGTTGATCTGTGAACGGGAACATGTGGGCCAACATATTGTTGCGGTCCTTGGAGTTCTGTCCAAATCTCTGGTTGAACTCGCCCCGCATTCCTCCGGCAACGTTTGAGATGATGCCGTCCAGTGCTTCGCGTCCCTCTTCGTCCTGGTTCAGATCGTCGTATATGAACGTTCGCATCAACCGGCCGGTCTGCGATATACCGTATGAAAAGGCGTGTTCTATATTGTTGGCCAGCGGATTTTCGTCGCTTTCCAGACCGTGTTTAATCCAGCTTGTGCAATCACGCAGAGCTGCGAACCCCAGACCAAGTACGCGTGCTCCAGATGTGGTGTAAGCGACTTGGTAGAGCCGGCCTTTCTCAAACCCTCCGTCCATGGACACGTAGTTGGGATCGGCGATGTAGTTTCCTGAGTCGTCTATCCGGCCAAACCTCCAGCGGCCTCGAGCGATCACCTCCGGCGCTAGGTCGGGCATGTCCCGAACAGTCAGGGTGGCGCTTTGTTCGTCCATATCCACCGCCGGGTAGGGCCGATGGTCGCGGTCGGATAGCATCATGCTCGAGACGTCTACGCCGCGTTGGAGTTGCGACCAGATGCGGCCGGTGATGGGCGTACCGTCCAGATTGGTGGCGTCCTGCGATCGCATGCCGATCAATCCCTCGAACGGTGGCAGGTCGTTCTGCCATCCACAGGAAACGATCGAGTAACCGTGCCTCATTAGGAAACCGTTTCCAGGGTCGACTTCCGGGTTGGGATCTTCGGGATGGACGCCCCCGAAAAGCGGTCGGACGCCAAGGTTGAACATAGGCACCGATACGCGGTTCCCGCGATTGACAACATCAAGCAGCATTCGTTTGTTTCCGCGTGACGGGTCTATAGGCGCAACGATCGCTAAATCAGATTCAAACTCGACCAGTCCGTCGGCGTTTCTAGGCGCCAACGTTATGTCTGCGATCCGTTCATTGGCCGGGTGTTCAGGATCGACGGCGAATGTAACGATTCCCTTGATCTCTTCGTATGGGCCGACGTCGCCGAACTCTTGTCCATCTGCGACAGGTCTTCTGAGCGTGATCTTGAACCCGGTTACTGGCATTTGGTGTGTCCTTTTGGGTTGCCGAGGCGGTGTGTTTCTATTTCCCTTGCCTGCTTGTGAACCAGTCCCAACGCACGCCAGCCTGCGCGACCACTCGTTCGATGTCCTCGTGCAGCATATAACGGTCTGATACCAGTTCTTCCGCCTTATCTTGAACAAGTCTCAGGTATTGATCCTTTGAT
>JAAZYK010000248.1 GCA_014239685.1 Dehalococcoidia bacterium
GTCCGGGTCATTATTCTCCGTACAACCAACATTTCTCCCACTGCCCCGCTCGTCACGAATCCAAATGCCGTTTAGGTTGGGATTATCATGCACTTCACGCAAGTCAATGTCCGAACGCCACATGATTGAACCAGAACCGTCTTTATTGTACCATCCTGACCCATCAGCCACGTACTCCCCTTCCTCAGCAGGTCCCTCGTCTGAAATCACCCACACCGAAGTCGGAGCGACCTCTCGCCGATTTTCTTGCTCTTCCCGTGTTTCCCCAGTCAATAAGGGCGCGGGTCTTCGTCTCTGAGCATCTACATCTAGTGTGCCAAGCAGGTTCAACTGGACGGCAACTACAGCCAGGGACAGATAACGAGCCATTCTGATCATTTTTTACCCCTCTAATGTCTACGTACTCGGCAATTGGAGCACGCGCTAATCGATTTTTGTCTTGTCTTATTTTCCGTATGATTCTTCTGTGTCGGGTAGCAAATACAACAAACCATCCCTACAATTTCGATAAAAATACATGGCATAAGAAACCCGCATTGCCGTTACCCGACTTACTCGTACAATATAATCTACGACTATGCCCCTTACAATTCTGTGACGGCAATCACATCGGCCAAAGTTAGCTGGGGGCCTCATTGCTTACGCCCGCAGGCAAACCGACTGGGCCACGCGCCGCTGATACCAGCGAACCCGCATATGCCGCCTGACAACCGCTAACCCCACCGCCACCCGCTTGGATGCGACAGCGAATTTTTGTATACTGCCGGTCCCGAGGATAGAGGGTCAGGTCTATGTTCGAGGAGTCTAATTATTCTATCACAAAACCAGGTAAGGCAATATGAAACTACGGGACAAGGTTGCACTGATAACCGGCGGGACTGCCGGCATCGGCGAGGCCATAGCTATTAGATTCGCGTCCGAAGGGGCGAAGATCGCCGTGGTTGCGAGCACCGACATCGGCAAAGCCGAAAGGGTAGTACATAAAATTACGGAGGCTGGTGGCGTCGCCAGACCGTTCGTAGCGGACGTCTCAAAGGTTGCCGAGATCGGGTCCATGGTCGAGGCCGTCGTCGCTGCTTTCGGGGACGTGCATATCCTCGTCAACTCGGCCGGCATCGTCGGCGGCACACCAGCGGGCACTACAAGCGAAGCGGATTACGACCGGGTGATGGATACCAACCTCAAAGGCACGTTCTTCTGCGCCAACGCGGTAGTGCCGCTGATGAAGGCGAAAGGGTCCGGTCATATCGTGAATATCTCGGGGATCGGTGCTTTCAGGGGTTCGAGTGGTGGCGCGGCCTACTGCGCCTCGAAGGCGGGCGTACTATCCGTTACCGAGGCGCTGGCGAACGAATTAGCCCCGCACGGCATCCACGTAAACGCCATCGCTCCCGGGCCCACTGCCACCCCGGGAAACAAACACCTACGCAGTGGTCCCGGCGCTGAACTACGCCTAACGCAACTCGCCGATCGGACGCGGAGTGGACGGCCCTTCTCCGACGCCGACGATATGGCA
>JAAZYK010000249.1 GCA_014239685.1 Dehalococcoidia bacterium
TCCAAGTTTTGCGTGCGTACTCTTTCGCACACGGCCAAGAACGTAACTTGATAGAACACAGGGATTTGCTCAAGGACACGGTTATCTGGAACGCCGAAGAAGGTCTCGCTTTAAGTGCGTTAGACGTGGCGAAGGCGGAGGAGGAACGGACCAGGCTGTTCGGTCAAATGATCGCATTCTTTGATAAGTACGATTTCCTGGCGTTGCCAGTGACGAGCGTGCCGCCGTTCTCCGTGGATATCCCTTACCCGACTGTAGTGAACGGTGTGGAGATGGAAACGTATATCGACTGGATGTGGCCATGCATGGATATCACCGTCGTCGCATGCCCTGCAATCTCGGTGCCGGCCGGGTTCACGCCTGACGGCCTTCCGGTAGGTCTCCAGCTTGTATCGGCGCCACGGACAGACTTCGAACTGTTACAACTGGCGCACGCGTTCGAGGGAGCAACTGAATTTTGGAAACAGCGTCCGACAGGCGTTGTTTAAGAAGCTTTAAATCCCACATTAAGACAAAACTTTTTAATTTTTTCGCCCTCCGGGAACTGGCTCGAACGAGGGAAGTTCGATACAAGCTCGAGCGTTCTACCGTTGCAGCAGTTCTTCTCGCAACCGCACCCCGACGATCTCCGGCTCACCCACCTGCATATTAAAGGCGTTGATCTCCAACTCGTTGTGATCCGGGTCGAACCGAATACCGATGCGGGGATCGCCGTTCATCATGGCGGCTTTGACATCAGGGCCTGATGGGCCATTCCAATCCGACGTTAACTTCACGACGACGTTCGGGAGGAAAAATCGAAAGTTATCCTGTTGGATCGTTACCTCGACACCGTCGATCCCCTCTAGCGCCTTCACTACGGGGCCTAACGCAACCCGGTATCCGGCAATTGCCGATTGTTCGTCGTGTTCGACATAGAGTTTGAGCGCCATCCAGAGTCCAACCATCTCCTCGCGGGACACTTTGTGTGGTCGGCCGATGGCGTGGTTTGGGCTGTGATTGGCTAATGCGGCCGCGACTAAATCCTTTCGACCGAACAACATTCCAGTCGCCTGTGGCCCGCGGATGTCTTTGCCGCCTGACATCGTCACCAAGTCAGCTCCATCGGAGATGTAACGACCCAGATTACTCTTCGGCGGCAGCATAGCCGCAGCGTCCACGATCACCGGCACGCCATGTCGATGAGATACCTCTACCGTCTGACTTAAGGTCGGTCCGCGCCTGCTAACCCGGGGCGCCAGTAGATATGCGACGGCGGCAGTTTTGTCGTTGATCGACGCATCCAATTCGTCCGTGGTCCATTCATGGGCATCGCCTATCTCAACCAGTGATGCACCTGAGAATGTGTACATGTGGCTGTAGGCGCCACGGTGCGCCTTAGCAATCACGATCTCGGTCTTCATGCCGCGTGTTCCGGGAAGTTGTAGAATCTTTGCCTTATCGGTGCCGGTCATACAGGCGGCCGCCG
>JAAZYK010000024.1 GCA_014239685.1 Dehalococcoidia bacterium
GCTGTGGTGAGTCAACCAATAAGCCATTCTGTGATGGCACACACAACAAGGCGGGCTTCTCAAGCGAAGTTCGGGGCTAGAAGTGCCCTACCGGGTTCCTTGATTGGATAAACCGGATAAAGCAGGTCATCAAACGGGCGGTCAGGTTAAGACCGCCCGTTTACGCGCCCCGCATGCCTGAAATTGCTCAAGGCTTGTAGACGTTAACGGGTGATCCGTTCAGCCATGCCTGTACGTTTTCAAGCGAAGCAGCCATGAAGTAACGGAGCGTATCTCCGGTTGCGTAGCCGAGGTGCGGCGCCAGCAAGACGTTGTCGAGCCCGAGCAACGGATGATCGCCGGGCAACGGCTCGATATCGTAAACGTCCAGCGCGGCCCCTGCGATCACATCGTTCCTGAGCGCATCCAGAAGCGCTGTCTCTTCAACGATCGGACCACGGGACGTGTTGATCAGGTAGGACGTGGGCTTCATCAGCTCGAATTCGCGAGTAGTTACCCAGCCTCGGCTTAAATCGGTGAGCGGGACGTGGATCGAAAGAATGTCGGACTGAGAGAACAGTTCGTCCCAGGAGACGTACTCTGCGTTATTCGCGGCGGCGCGCTCGGCGTCAAGCGTCGGGCCCCACGCGATCACGTCCATATCGAAGGCGTTGCCGTAGGCGGCCACAAGGGTGCCAAGGCGGCCCATGCCGAGGATCCCGAGCGTCTTGCCCCCGATGCCCTCGGCGACCCTCGTCTGCCACTGCCCTTCTCTCATCTGCCTGTCTTCTATCGCTATATGACGCGTCACGGCCATGATCAAGGCCCAGGTAAGTTCTGAGGTGGTGTTGCCACGTGACGGCAAGCCCGTAGTGATGCAGACCGTGATTCCCAGCCTGTCAGCGGCGTCCATATCTATGTTTGCCTGCCGTGCGCCGGTTCCGGCGATCAACTTCAAGTTGGGCAGCCGTTCCAGTACTTCCGCCGGGAATCGCGTACGTTCGCGCGTTGTGACCAGTACTTCGAACGGTGCGAGCCTATCCACGAGGCCATCCTGATCTAGGATCGTATTGTCGAAGATATCGATAGATTCGACCGGCAACGATGCCCAATCGGCCGCCCCTTCGGCAAGGTGAAGATAATCGTCAAGAATCGCGATTCTGGTCATTTAATTGGGTCTCCGAATTCTTGGATTGGCTGGTGGAGGCAAGCAACGAAGATCTTGCTGCAACTTCCCGAGGCATTTCTTCGGGGTCTACAATCGACGCCTCGTAGGCCAGTACTTCCTACACGATTACAGAAGGGGAGGTGCATTCAGCGCACGGCCTCTCCCGCAAGTACTCCGGTCACCTTTTCGTTCTCTACAGCCAACTTACCGTTCACGAAAACGTACGGAATACCAGATGGGTGAACAGCCGGGTCTTCGAACGAGGACTGGTCATTCACGGTGTCCGCATTAAACAGGACCAGGTCGGCAAAGTTGCCTTCAGCAATCACGCCGCGTTTGTCGATCTTGAAGCGCTGTGCGGGGTTCTGGGTAACGCGCTGGATCACCTGTTCGAGGGGCCGGTCGAAGCGGCGACGGAGTCGGCCTATGAAACGAGCGAAGCATCCGAAAGCCCTCGGGTGGACGATGCCGACAAGCGGCGGAGCTATCGGGATGGAGTCACTGCCGATCATATAGTCCGGCCGGTCCAGCAGGTTCATCACATCTTCTTCATGCTGACGCCAGACCCGTACGCTTGTCGGCGGGATTCCCCGAAACCCGATGCCCATCTCCTCTTCCACCATGAGTTCCATCACAAGTTCCTCCACAGAGGTCCCCTTCGCTTCCGCCGCGTCCTCAAATGTCATCCCCACTAGATCATCGTTGGGACCTTCCGATATCGCCGTGAACATGTTGCCGCCCATGGGAGTTATTGGCGTCTCCTGAAAGAACTTGATCAGGTCCTTACGGGTCTCCAGATCTCGCAACCGCTCCATCATGGCGTCCGATCCACCTTCATGCACCCAACCCGGGATGAACGTGTGGGGGAAACTTGACCCTACTGGGTAGACATAGCACTCAAGCGACACGTCCACGCCCTCTGCCTTGGCAGCGTCCACTGGATCCATGATCGACGCGATATCGCCGATGTGGGGCGGTGCGGTGCGGTAGTGTTCAAGGTGGACCGGAACACCCGAGCGACGCCCGATCTCAAGTGCTTCAAGAACACCCCCGCCGGCGTATCCGCGTTCAGGATTGTGATTGCGCAGGTGCGTGCTGTACGGCAACCCGAACTCGGCAGCTACCTCACAAAGTTCCACCAACTCGTCAGTATCGCTGTACGCGTTCGGGTAGTAGGACATTCCGGTTGAAAAACCGCGAGCCCCCTGCTCAAGTCCTTCCCGCAGCATGCCCTTCGCTCGGTCCATGTCGGCCCCTCTTAAGGGAACGTCGTTCATACCAACAGCGGATATGCGCACCGGTCCGTGGCCGATGAAGGTGGCGACGTTGCATGAAGTCTTGAGGTGGTAGTTGCTGAGGAACGCGTCTATCGACGACATATCCAAATCTTCGGGCGGGAATCCCAGAATGCCGGACAGATATTTCCGGTACATCAGGTAATCGTCGTGAGAAAGCGGAGCGTACGAGAGTCCGTCAGGGCACAGTATTTCCGTCGTGACGCCCTGGCGGATGCCGCTCGCATGCTGCCCATCGAGCAGGAGTGCACCGTCAGAGTGGGCATGGACGTCGATGAACCCGGGCGTGACGGTCAAGCCGGTGGCGTCTATCGCGTTGTCGGAAGTGGATTCCGACAGATCACCTATTGCTGCGATCTCTTTACCCGAGATACCTATGTCAACCTGTGCGCCTGGCGTGCCGGTTCCGTCGATCACGGTGCCACCGGAGATGATGGTGTCGAATTTCATTGTTGTTCCTTGATCCTCGGTAAGTTGCCGCCAGCAGTTATTGGACCTTGCAAGCATGATGTTCCCACTTGCACCAGAGATGGATTGAAGTTTTCTGCCCCCTCTCTCAGACGGAGAGTGGGGTTCTAGCCAGACAGGTCCGCACGGAGATTACTCTGGTGTTGAAGCCTGCGCTAGATGTTGAGTTCATAACCTTCTCGATCGCTGGCGGCTACCGAGCGCCATTCATGGGGAATCAATCGGCGGCTTGAAATCCACTCACGATTTTGCACTCACGAGATTAGCAAAGATTCGCCGGGGCTAATGTGAAGTCACGTGCTCGGTATGCAAGACTGACACTGCGTGATTAGCACCGCACGTGCACGAGTATCCCCAGCCGCGGTCGAGGAAATATTTATATGAACCAGGACGGAATGATCAAGGTGTTCCTCAGAACGCTATGAACAACGCCGGGACATCAGGCGGCCCGTTAATCATCGCCAAGGATTTGCGCAAACGTTACGACGATATACAGGCCGTAGATGGCGTGTCTTTCGAGGTATATCGGGGTGAAGTTTTCGGCATGCTCGGGCCAAACGGAGCGGGCAAAACGACCACCGTTGAGATACTGGAAGGGATGCGGGATCCAGATTCCGGTGTGGCGCTGATTGACGGAATCGATGTCACACGTGAGCCGATGCGCGTGAAGAAGATCATCGGAGTGCAACTTCAGGCCAACGCGTTCTTTGACCGCCTGACGTTGTCCGAATTGCTGAAGCTGTTCGGCACGCTTTACGGACACAGCGTCTCATCACAGGATCTGCTGGACCGCGTCGATCTTGGAGAACGCGGCAAGTCGCAATTCAAGACCCTTTCCGGCGGCCAGAAGCAACGTTTCTCTATCGCCGCCGCATTGGTTAACAAGCCCGCCGTTATGTTCCTTGATGAACCTTCTTCGGGACTCGATCCACAGGCCCGACGGAACATGTGGGAATTGATCAAGGGCTTACAGGCTGACGGAACCACGGTGATGCTCACGACGCACTACATGGAAGAGGCTGAAGAGTTGTGCGACCGCGTGGCCATCGTGGACAGCGGCAGGATCGTCGCACTAGACACGCCGCTGGCACTTGTGGACGAGTTGCTTGAGACCGGTTTCCGGAATGAAAGGCCCACACGTGAGGCCACGCTTGAGGATGTTTTTATCAGCATGACTGGCCGGGCTTTGCGAGATGAGTAACCCCGCGTACAAACGAGCCTCCAGATGAGGATCGCCCTGAGTCTCACAGTTGCCTCCCTGAAGATGTATTTCAGAAACCGGCAGGCGATCTTCTTCTCGCTTTTCATTCCTTTTTTGATCATGGTGATCTTCGGACTGCTGGATTTTGATCGATTCAGCGGGGCCGATATCGGAATTGTCGACCAGGCCCAGAATGAAGCTTCGGCGGCGATAATCCTTCAGTTAACCGATCGTACAGACGAACTTGTGGATGTTGAACTTGGCAGCCTCGGCAAAGAAACGGAACGGATCACGGACGGCGAGATCGACGCAATGTTCGTCATTCCGGCGGGCTTCGCCGAGCCGGGCGGACCTGTAACGGTGTCCGCGACCACCGATGAGCGGTCGCCGCAGCGTGCTGCACTCGCCGTGGCTCTACTGGACCAGATCCTCGGAGATCTCGAAAGGCAGGCGGCCTCCACGCCCGATGTCGCCGATTCCAGCGTGACAAAGGCCCCCGGGAAGTTCGGCACAATATCCCTATCAACGCTCGAGGGCGATGATCGAAGCTATACCGCGTTCCTGGTTCCGGGGATCGTAGCGATGTCGATCATGCAGCTCGGCATATTCGGTGTCGTATTCGCGTTGGTGCAGTATCGGCAGCAGGGTGTACTACGCCGACTAAAGGCCGCACCGGTAAACCCGGCGCAGTTCCTGTTCGCACAGATATCGACCCGGTTGTCCATATCGGTCTTTCAGACATTGATCCTTCTGCTGGTCGGTATGATTCTGTTCGATCTCGCGGTGGGCGACGGCGACGTCGTTTCATGGCTGCTTGTAATAGCGCTGGCGTTGTTCGGTGGCATCCTGTTCGTGACGATGGGTCTTGCGATCTCAGGTGTGGCCCGTACCGAGGAGGTAGCGGCCCCGGTCACGAACCTGGTCTCGCTGCCGATGATGTTTCTGTCCGGAGTGTTCTTCCCGCTGGACGCTCTACCGGGAGTGGTGACGGTTGTGACGCAGTTCCTACCACTTACGTTTCTTGCGGACGCTATCCGAGCCGTTGTGACGGACGGATCCGGGATCACGGATATCTGGGGTGAACTGGCAGGCCTGGCGGCCTGGAGCGCGATCGTGTTTGCAGCCGCCACCCGGTTATTCCGCTGGGAATAGCCCCATCAGGGGGTTAGGCGCTGGGTTGTGGTGAATGGGTTTAAGCGGCCTATGGCGACACCCCCTCGGGTCGATATCAATCGCCCCCTACCAAGTGCGTGTGGAACAGGCGTTTCTACCAGTCATTCCCACCCAGTCGAGAATCCAGAATGCCCATATTTGCGATCACAGGGTGACCTCCAGAGCGCGCTCTACCCTTGCCCCAGGAGCCCAATCTGTTTCTCGTCTGGCTCAGGGAAGAGAAACAAGCCCCCGGGTCGGTGCACGGTACCAACCCGGTAGGCTCGCTTCTAAAAATGTCTACGCCCCACTACCTCGCCCGGATTCCTTTTGTTACTTGCGACACAGCAGTAATCAAGTCCCTTCTCAATACTCACATGAATAACCGCATTAGTCCCAGATTCGTCGATGATGAACACTAGACGTTACGTTCTTTAGTGGCTAATCTGTTACACAAACGAGTTGATAAGTGAGTACTTGACAATATGGCGCCTGCAAAAGGCATATCGGTCGGTGAGTTATCACGGAAAACCGGGGTCAGCACGGCGACCATAAATTTCTACGTAAATCAGAATCTTCTTCCGCATCCGGTCAAGACGGCACGTACGCGAGCCTTGTACCGACCACAGATGGTCGAACGAATCGCCCGGATCAAGGATTTCCAGGACCGCGGTCTTCCGCTCGCCGTTATCGCCCGGATCCTTGACAATCCCAACCCGGCCGCTGAACTCGGTTTGTCCGGCACGCCCACACGAACAACACGCGGGCCTGTCCGCCTGCCCGACTACCTTGAACAGACAGGAATAGACAGGGATGTGCTCGCACGATTGATCGAGACCGATATTCTTCGCCCGGGACGAGACGAGTCCGGACTGGTGTTTGATCGCGCCGACCTTGCAGCCGGCCGTGCCGCCGCCCGTTTACTGAGCGAAGGTGTCGAAATCGACATGATTCTGCGGCACGATGAGTTTCAGCCGGTGTCACGCGCCGAGGCGCACTTCCTCGCGGAACATCTGGCAGAGGCGATGCAGTTCGAGCCTTCCCAGCGAAAAGCGACGGCCGCACGGGCCGCGTTCGCTACGTTGCGTGACTACATGAGGTTGCGAGAGCTTGAGATCGCGTATCCGGATTGGGACGAGCCCTCTCGTTAGAGGGCGTTTATCGCTTCTGCGACCTCGAAGTCGAGGCCAGTCAGTCCGCCCATATCGTGAGTCGATAACGTAAGCGTCACATGGGTGTATCGGATGTCGATATCCGGATGATGATCCGTTGATTCGGCTATCTCGGCAACGGATTGAACGAAAGCGATGCCTTCCATGAACGACGGCGCATCAAACGTCTTGGAAATGCTATCGTCAACCCGCGACCATCCCGAGACAACGCCAAGTCGCTCTGAGACCTGATCGTTTGTAAGTCGTGATCGGCTTGTCATCGGTACCTCCACTAGATTCTGTCGTGCCTAGTCCCTTTATCTCTGAGACCCAAAATAACCACTCGTTAAGCCCTAGTCCTGGTTGGGGTTTACGCGCTCCCGGACGTAGGTGAGTATGGTCTCAATGCCATCGGGGGGAGCTCCGAGCGAGACAGCAGTTTCAACGTCAGCGGCCACGAGGTCTTCCTGGCCAAGTGCTGCGTGGGCCACGGCGCGATTTCCGTACGCGTCAGAGTTGGATGGGTCCAGCTTTATCGACCTGTTTAGGTTCGTCACGGCTTGCACAAAGTTACCCAGGGACAGATAGGCCGTGCCCAGGTTGAATTGAAGTGTCGCGTCTTCCGGTTTGATCTGTTCAGCCTGCTCAAACGACTCCGCCGCGCGGTCCGGGAAGCCAAGCTGTGCGTATTTAAGGCCGCGTTGGAACCATCCCAGAAAATCATCCGGGGCTGGTTCGGTATCCTGAGCTGGTTCGATGTTTTGATCGCTCGGTTGTAGATTCACCCAATCACTTTACGACGAATAAGAGATCACATATCGTTTTTCCTCCTAAGTTGTGGCCGTGGAAGACGGAAGGAGCAAGGGCTGAAGTGTCCCAGCGGGCATGAGAGAAGTATCCATCAGCTTGAGTAACCGACGTCGGTACGCAAAGCTTACGCGCTAGAATCGCCTCGTTCCTGTCGGCGCCAACGCAACAAAACGGCCCGGCCGGAATTCGCACCGCTTCCCAAAGCCGCAAGAATCGTCGGAGAATTTCATTAGATGCGTATCGTGCTAATCGGTCAGCAGGCGTTCGGTCAATCGGTACTGAACGCTATTCTCGAAACGGGCAAGGATGAGGTTGTTGGGGTTTTCTGCTCTCCAGACCAGGAAGGCCGACGAGAAGACCCACTCAAGACCGGCGCCGTTGAGCACAACATCCCCCTGTTCCAGCCCACTCGATTCCGCAGCGATGAGGCAATCGAACAGTTCAACGGGTTGTCACCTGATCTATGCGTTATGGCCTACGTGACGGACATCGTACCGATGGAGATGATCAACGGGCCGACCCACGGCACCATCCAGTACCACCCCTCGCTGCTCCCGCTACACCGCGGGCCGAGCTCCATCAACTGGCCGATCATCATGGGCGAAGATCGGACCGGTCTAACAATCTTCTGGCCGGACGAGGGTCTGGACACGGGGCCGGTGCTTCTCCAGAAGGAAATCGAGATCGGGCCAGACGACACGCTCGGGTCCGTCTACTTCAACCACCTGTACCCAATGGGCGTAGCGGCGATGATCGAATCAATAGACCTTGTCCGGGACGGTAACGCTCCAAAGATAGTCCAGAACGAGTCGAAATCGACGTACGAGAGCTGGGCAAAAGCGAAAGACGGTCGGATCGACTGGTCCCTGCCCGCCCAGCAAATATACAACCTGATACGCGGGTGCAATCCTCAGCCAGGCGCAAGCACGACTCATGACGATGAGAGGTTGCGAATATTCGATTCCGGCCTCGGTGAGTCGGTCGATCCGAATGCTGCGCCCGGCACCGTCATCTCGTTAGGCGAGCAGGGCTTTGAGGTCGCCACCGGGGACGGCACTGTGATGGTCAAACGTGTGCAGCGGCGCGGCGCAAAAAAAGAACCGGCCGCAGAATTCGCATCTGCAGCCGGACTTCAGATCGGTGATCACCTCGGGTGAGGCCAGCGGGCGCCCTCCAATCGCCTGTCAAGGACTAAGGGTTTCCCGAGGTATTGGGCGGTTAACGCCTGACGTCTGAGCTTCCTGAGGCTGCTGCTAGTACCTCGGCCTCTGACGCCACGTTGAAGTCGCCGTGGATGGTGTGGGCGATCGCCCCGCACGCCGTCGCAAAGTCTGCGACCTGTTGCGGATTCCAGCCGTTCATGACACCCCATATCGCTCCAGCGGCGAACCCGTCGCCACCACCGACGCGATCCACAATCTCAAGCTCGTGCCGGCGGCTCAGAGCTATCTCAGACCCATCGAAGTACACACCTTGCCACGAGTTGTGATCGCTTGAGTGAATATCTCGAACGGTCAGGGCCATCTTGTCGAACCCATATTTGGAGACGGCCTTCTCAGCGAACGGGCGGTACGCGTCTGCGGTCCGGTCATCGGGCTCGATATTGCCTTCCATTCCCAGCATGATCCCCAGGATGGGGTCACGCGCGCTCCCGATAGCAACGTCCACGTACTGCATCAACGGGTCCAACCGCTTCGCACCCTCCTCCGGGCTCCACAGTGCGCTCCGGGAGTTGAAATCAATGCTGACGGTCATACCCGCAGCCTTGGCGGCTCGACAGCCAGCGGCCACTGTGGCGGTCGACTTCTCCGAGATGGCACATGTAATGCCGGAGAAGTGGAACCAGTCGCGTCCGGCGAGCGCAGATGGCCAGTCCACCATCCCGGGCTCGATCTCTGACATCGCCGACCGCGCCCGGTCGTACACCACGGCGGATGGTCGTACCGATGCACCGATCTCAAGGTAGTAAAGGCCAAGACGGTCGCCGCTACGAACCACTAGTGACGTGTCCACACCGTACTGCCTGATGTAGTTCACACACGCCTGCCCGATGTCGTTGTCCGGGATTCTGGAGATTAGCGCCGGATCGACCCCGAACTGTTCTAAGGCGACCGCCACGTTGCACTCGGTGCCGCCATAAATGGCGTCAAACTGGCGGGCCTGCGTCAGTCTTTCACTCCTCGGGGTAGTCAGGCGGAGCAGGACTTCGCCGATCGTCACAAAATTAAAGGCCATACCGATGCATCGTCTCCATTGAATACGGCCACGTCGCATCGATGGCCGGCAAGTTGATTGGCTTCGTCAGGACTAGAGAATCGTGCCGTACACCTCGTCCGGGATCACCACGATGGTGGCCCGATTTTCCTTGACCATCGCATCGTCGTACTCGTCCCAGTCAGGGTGTTCTTTACCTGCGGCGGCGCGATACACGTCGCGCATCGCATCGCGGAGTTCGTCCGGAGTGGCGGTCTTTGAAGAGATGATCTGCGCCTTCCCCTCCAACACTACGTAGCCCCACCAGTTGTCTTTGGACGCGAGAAGCGAGCAACGGGGATCCCGTTCCAGATTGCGCAGTTTTGCACGATCCTCTGTGGTGGAGAAAGCTACGCCGTCTTTGTATGGGCCGGCCGTGACGATGCTCATCTGGATGGCGCCGTTACGCCTAAACGTACTCAAGACAGCCTTGTGATTCTCGGATACAAATTCGATGACCTTCGGGTCCAGTGCCATGATGAACTCCTTATTGTTTTGGCCCGACTTCGGTGACTATCGCTCGCGCAGTTCTTTGATGGTTTTAAGCACTCCACGACAGCGCTCCGAAAGTGTGTCCCACGCTTTCTCCGTGACAATGTCTGAAGAAACGAGGGCGGAGCCCATTCCGACGGCTGGAACGCCGGCATCGAACCAGGCTTTCAAAGAATCCTTTGAGCCATCCACGCCGCCGGTCGGCATTATCGATGACCACGGCATTGGTGCGCGTGTTGCTTTAACAAACTCTGGGCCACCGACAGAGTCACCCGGGAACAGTTTCACTATCTCGCAACCAAGTTCTTCAGCGTGTGCGATTTCGCTGACCGTGCCGCAGCCCGGCATGTACGCGATCTTGCGTCGATTGCACAGCCTCGCCGTATCGTCGTCGGTCGCCGGACTAACGATAAAGTTTGCACCGTTCGCCAGGTATAACGCCGCGGTCGGTCCGTCCATCACGGATCCGACGCCCAATATCACGTCCGGCGCGTCGGAGGTGGCCCAGCGGTCCAACTCTGAGAACACCTCGTGGGCGTGGTCGCCGCGGTTGGTGAACTCGATGGCACGAATACCACCCTCCCGGCAGGCAATGACTATAGACCTCGCAACATCAAAATCGGCGTTGTAGAAGATCGGTACAACGCCAGCCTTATGGACGCTGTTCAGAACTTGAAGTCGAGTGTGTCGTGCCAAATTTCGCTCCGCCAGAGTCTAGTTCGAGGTAAGCTCTCGTTCATCTGGATACAGGCCCGGTAGTGTAACTCCGGTCTCTGCAACGCCTTCGACTCCGAAATCATGACGTCATCCTCTGATTGCCATCCGAAATTGGGGGGACGTGATCTGATCCCACTTTTTCGATCGCTATCCTGAGATTGGCCGCCGCTCGTTCGGGGTCGTCCGAGCCAAGAATAGCGTCGATCACCGCGACTCCTCTGGCACCTGCAGACACAACCGCACCCGCTCGTTCGGGATTGATGCTTCCTATTCCGATGATCGGTAACTGTACCGAGGCAACAACTTCGTTGAGCAGATCGATCGCCACGCCCGATTGGTCGAGGTGTGACGCCGTTTCATAAAGCGTCCCGAGCAATAGATAGTCGGCGAGATCTATTTCCGCCTTTTTTGCACCGCCCAGTGAATGCACCGACCGGCCTATCAGCCAGTCGTCACCGCCAACACGGCGGGCCGCCTTCACGGCCGGGCCATGCTCCCCCAGTTGTACGCCTCCGGCATCGACGGCGAGCGCCACATCGACGCGGTCGTTGATTACAACAAGCGCATCCTCTCCGATGATCTCAACCACCTCAGCCGCCAGATTGAAGAAGTCCGTTCGCTCCAAATCCGGTGCTTGGACCTGGATCATATTGACCCCCCCACGTACTGCGGCGCTGATGGAACTGAGCAATCTTGCCGGGTCATCACCCGGGTCAAGCGCCGTCACAAGACAAAGCACTCGCTCAGGCAGCTGCATCTGAGGCATATATCAATCCTTCATACGCCTTGGAGGCGCGAGCATAGGCCTTATCCGGGATACCGCCCTCCTGGTACGCCATGTGACCGGCCTCCACGCCCAGATCGAAGCCTTGAATGACTATGGGATCACCGTGCCGGACACCCCAACGGAGACAATAAGGTCAGGTCGTCGTTAGATCTGTACTTGCACGTTTCCATCATCAGGCGCGACGTAAAGTTCTTGCCGTCGATCGTTAGTTGGCCGCTCATCTAATCGCTCCCATGATCCGCAGTGCGGGCAGTATCTTGGATACGCGAACATCGAAAATCGGGAAGTCTCGATGAGATTCCCTACGCTGGCATCAACCAGATCAGGTTCATCGTCGGTGGCAGTTCTAGCCACTCTCTCAGCCTGGCTCCCCAAGCGCAGATGCAAGATCCGCGCCACTCGTTTCATTGGCCGAAGCGTAAATCCGTTGTGGTGGACGGTCAAATGCTCTTTTTGGACAAATGGGTCACCGGTCTCTTCCTCGAACGCCCCTGATTTTTGACCCGATGGTATTCTGGCCGCCCCTACCCTTATCTTGACCTACTAGCCCGCATTACTGGAGCTGCCTGATGAGTCGTGTCGTTTTTTACTCGGAACCGAATGACCGCGTGCGGCTTGCTGAAGATCTGGCGCCAGACGATCTCGATGTTTCGGTGATCGATCCCGACCTGCCGTGGGATGAGCGGAAAGAGCTTCTGGCCGATACCGAGGTGTTGATACTCGGCGGGTTGGCGATGCCATATGAGGAGCTGGTCCAGCTTCCAAAATTAAAGATGCTCCAACTCATGAGTGCCGGGTATGATCAGATCGACGTGCCAGCGGTGCGAGAACAGGGCATCTTCGTCTCCAACAACTCGCCACAAATCGCCCGGTCCGTCGCTGAACATGCCCTTGGACTCATGTTGACGGTCCAGCACAAATTCGTGCCCGGGTTGGAAGGTGTCAGAGACGGCTCGTGGCGGAACCCGGTCCGGTCCGGTGTGTACGAGATCGGCGGCAAGACAATCGGGATCATAGGACTTGGCAACATCGGCAGACTCGTTGCGACAATGGTCCGGGGGTTTGGTCCGGCCGAGGTGATCTATCACGACACGGCGAACATTCCAGCCGAGGTCGAGGCGGAACTGGGGGTGCGACGCGTCGGGTTTGAGGAGTTGCTTTCGACTTCCGACATCGTGACTGTCCACGTGCCTCTGTTCTCCGAGACACTTGGAATGATGAACTCGGACGCATTCAACCTGATGAAGGAGTCGGCCATCTTCATCAACACATGCCGCGGGCCTGTGCAAAACGAGGCGGATTTGATCGACGCCCTTAACGATGGCCAGATTCGCGCCGCCGGACTGGACGTGTTCGAGGTGGAGCCGACGCCGGCCGATAATCCCCTCCTAGCGATGGACAACGTGGTGGTTACTCCGCATCTCGCGGGTTCCAGTGAGGAGCGCGTGGAGCGGGCGCTTGTGTTCTCGTACCAGAACGCACGCCGGGTGATATCGGGAACGGAGCCTGAGGGCCAGTTCGAGGTGCTGAAATAAAGGGCGCGCATCGCAAAAAAGACTGGAAGGCCAGCGCCCTTGTCCTAGACCTTGACGGAACGCTGATCAATGCTCAAGACAGCTTGTCTCCGCGGGTCACCGAGGCGGTTAATCGTGCCTCTAAACACGTGCCGGTAGCGATCGCTTCAGGCAGGGAGCCGGCTGATGTGGCCCGCTATGCCCGTGAGCTAGGGCTGACGACACCGCAGATATCCGATAACGGCGCCCGTATCCTGAACCCGGTCGACAACTCGACCATTGAGGCTCACCTGTTAGACGAGGCCGACGCACGGTCCATAGTTGCAGCGCTTGGTCCCCGTGGGATGCGGTTCTTCGCCGTCGATGACTGGCATCTTGCACGCAGCGTCGCCGATATCGAGACCTGGCAGATAACAGTGATCGCCGCATCTACGTATGACCGGGACGCGCCGAAGGACTTTCAGGAAGCGACGGTACGGGCCGCAGTGGATCTCGCCTCAGATCAGGTGGCGGCGATCCTATCCGTTGGGGCCGACGGAAAACGCTGGTACGTTAACTACACTCGAAAGGGTATCGATAAAGGCACAGCACTGCGAAGTTGGGCGCGTCGCATGGGTGTGTCGATGGATGGTGTGGTCTTCGTAGGCGACTCGCTCAATGATGTCGAGGCGTTTGGTGTGGCCGGGCTTCCGGTCGCTATGGGAAGCGCCACCGATGAGGTGCGAGCGGCGGCGGCCGAGACGGTGGGAGATGTTTACGAAGACGGTGTGGTGGAGGCGATAGAGCGGTTTATTGACCCACCAAGGCGATTATTTTAGGCCCCACCGTAACTTTTACTTAGGGTCGTTTGGAGGGCGATTTAATGCGTCTCAATGTTGGGAAGTGTAGGTCTCTCTTCACCCAACTTTCTCTCGCTGTGTGAAGGGATCGCCGAATTCAGGTCGTCGGACTTATTCTTGGGGTCGGCCTTCGTCTGATTCCGCAGCGACATCAGCATTCCCATCACTGCGCGATCTCAGCGCTCGCACGCTGGCGCTTAGCGCGCTTCTCCACACGTTAAGCTCGCGCCTGAGCGCTGAACGAAACGGCCGCCCGGACTCTCCGATGTTCCGGTACTTGCGCTGACGACGTCTCACCAACGTGCGACCGTGCCGTTCAACAACGTCTGTGATCTCGATCATTAGCGCCCTTTTCAACAGGCGTGAGGCCTCCAGGGGATCCGTGTGTGCGCCACCATCGGGCTCTCGTACTATCTCGTCTATGATCCCCATACGACGACTGTCGATGGACGTGAGCCTGAGGGCGCCAACGACCTGATCCACCGCCGCCGAATTTCGTAGTTCCGCCACCGCCGCGCGCTCAGGAGATATCGGCGTATAGATCGCGTTTTGAAGCATCAACACTCGATCGGTCACTGCAAATGCAAGTGCCGCTTCACTTCCGCCCTCCCCAATCAGCACGGAGATCGTCGGAACCTCGACGTCCAGCAGGGTCGATATCGTTTGCGAAATTGCGTGCGCCTGACCTCGCTCCCACGCCTCCAAATCTAATGCCGAACCGGGTGTGTCCACGAGAGTGACGATCGGTAACTTGAACCGGGCCGCAAATCGGACAGCGCGTCTGGCTTTGCCGAAGCCTTCCGGCGTGATCGACCCACTTGCGGAAAGTCCTTCCGGCGTCTCGTCATCCGATGACGAGATCATGCCACTTGGCGGTGTTTTTTCCTGTCCGATCACGACAATGGACTGCCCGGCCAACCGTGCGATACCCGTTATCACTTCGGGCGCGTCGGCGTACTGACGGTCACCATGAAGCTCTACGAGGTTGGCAAACACCTGGTCGATAAAGTGCCGCGCCGTCGGGCGTTTCGGGTGACGGGCGAGTTGCACCATCTCCCACGCCTCCATGCGCTTCGGGCGTATCCGTGGCGGACGCCCGCGCCGTCGCTTTGCGAGACCAAACTCTGGCCTCAAAAGCTCAAGTACGGTGGAAACGACGTGCTTGATCCGTTCACGGTCGACCACTCCGTCCAGCATACCGTGCCGGAAATGGATCTCTGCGGTGTGCTGTCCGGTAGCTGAGGTTCCGCCCACCTCTTCTTTGATGGCCCTGAACGGGGCGAAGCCGACGTGCGCCCCGGGCTCCGCAAATATCAGGTCAGCCTGCGTCCCAAAGGATGCGTACACCTGTCCAGTCGCCGGGTCGCCGAGGACGGAGATCAGTGGCACGCCGCGTCGATGCATCTCGTTGGCGGCGACAGTCGTCTTCGCCATCTGCATAAGTGAGAGGACGCCTTCCTGGATGCGCGCTCCACCGCTGTTGATGACGGCTATCGCTGGAAAACGTTTGCGCGCCGCAAGCTGTAGTGCGAGCGCCACTTTCTCACCAACAACGAGGCCCATGCTTCCGCCGAGGAAGCCGAAGTCCAGAACAATCAGGACCGTCGGAGTGCCACCGATAGTGCAGACGCCGGTTATGACAGCCTCGGTCAGGCCCGTCCGGTTTTGGTCTCGCATCAGCCTATCTCGGTACGAAACCTGTGCCGAGAATGAGAGCGGATCGAGCGATTTTATCCAACGAGATGTCTCGCGGAAGGTGCCCCCGTCAGCCAGCATTTCCACGCGCCTTCGGGCAGACATGGTGTAGTGGAACCGACAGCTCGGGCAGACCAGGAAACGGTCGTAAATAGGGGGGTCAACAAGACTACTGCCACAGGCGAGACAGGTCTCCCGAACGCCTTCCAGGTCAATTTCGGCTTGATCAGTACTGTCAGGAAGGTCCTGACCGGGGAAGAGTGGGGTGATATTGGTCACGCGCAGCCTCGTACTTCTAGCTTACCGCGATATCCCCAAAACGGCATCGCACGCTGTTTCCCGTCACGGACGTATTCAGGGCGCTTTACCGGAACGTTCCAGAGCCCCTGTAGGTGAAAAGCTAAAGGACCGGCCTTGGTTTACCCGGCTCACCGATCCCAACGATCCCTGCCTCTTCAAGCTCATCCATTAGTCGGGCTGCTCGTGGGTAACCAATTCGCAATCGGCGTTGCAGTAATGAGACCGAGAGCGTCTTGTGTGCCGTCGACATCTCAGTTGCCTTGCCGAAAAGTGAGTCGCCGTCGTGGCCGCCATCGCCAAAGTCACCCGTGTCGGCAGACATCGTCGCCGGTTCGATACTCGGCATCTTCGGGCCCTTAACAGCCTTCCAGAAGTCGACAACGGCCGTGACCTCGGGATCGCCGAGAAAGGCGCCCTGGATACGCATTGGTTTTGGCTTGTCGATCGGCAAGAACAACATGTCCCCTTTGCCAAGCAGCTTCTCGGCACCAGGTCCGTCGATGATTGTCCGGGAATCGATCTGCGACGTGACGCCGAAGGAAATACGGCTCGGGAAGTTGGCCTTAATGAGGCCCGTTACAACGTCCACAGACGGTCGTTGGGTGGCGACGACCAGGTGTATGCCGGTGGCGCGGCCAAGCTGAGCGAGCCTGCATAAGAGGCGTTCAACCTCTGAAGCAGCGGTCAACATCAAATCGGCTAGCTCATCCACCATCAGGACCAGATACGGCATCTTAGTCGTCGCCTGATCGTTATAGGCAATGATATTGCGGACACCTGCACTCTCCAGCACCTTGAAGCGGTCAGTCATCTCCTCGACAAGCGCCTTCAAGATGCCGACCGCTACGTCGGCTTCCACGACCGGGGCTGTGTAGAGATGGGGAACGCTGGTGTAAGGCGTTAGCTCGACCCGCTTTGGGTCGATCATCACGATCCGAACCTCTTCCGGTGTCCTGCTCATAAGCAGGCCGGTGGCGATGGTGTTCATACACACGCTCTTGCCGGAACCTGTAGCGCCGGCAATCAACAGGTGCGGCATACGGGTCAGATCGATGACCACGTTCTCGCCACCACTGCCAACGCCGAGCGGTATGGGAAGCGGTGCTTCAGCGATGAAATCTTCGTACGCGACCGATTCGATCACGGTACGCAGCGTGACTGGCGTGGGCCGTGAGTTCGGAACCTCTATGCCAACCAAGGATGCCCCCGGCACCGGCGCCTCAAAGCGCAGGCTTGGCGAAGCTAACGAGAGCGCAAGGTCTTTCTCGCGGGCCAAGATATTGTCCACGCGGACGCGCTTCCGGCCGGAGCTTCGCTCGTTCCCGGGGGCCTGTTCTGCCACGAGTTTCTCTGAACCGCGACCACGGCCCCATCCGGGTACGATGCCGTACATCGTGACCCGTGGACCTTCCCTGACGTCGCCCACCGACACTTCAATGCCATGGTCGGCGAGGGTCTCGACGATCAATTCAGATGTGGCCTCTATCTCCGACTCCGGAACGCCTCCCGCCGGAGCGGTTTTTAGGATGCCGATGTCGGGCAACGGCCAGGCGAAGGGGGGCACGTGGAGGAACCCGGGCAGAATAGGGGCCAAAAGGCCCGTAACGCCGTCGAGCGTCCCATCCTCACCCGTCTCATCGTCCAAACCAAGTGAGTCTTCCTCATCTTCCATGAGTGTCTCTACATCCGCCGAGATCATGCTTGCCGTCGGATCAACAATCTCCTCGACGACCGGATCTCCTTGAGTTTTAAAAAGATCAGGCCTGACATTCCCGGTGAGAGGCGGTTCAGGTTTGTCCGTGGCGAACGACGGATGCTGCATCTGATCAGCTTCTGTCCCCACAGATGCCTCGTTCATGAGTTCTTCGGCCGTTGGTCCCGTTACGCCACGGTTGGCACGCCATGCCAAGATACGGGAAAGGATTCCGGCGCCGGCGGCGATCAGTAGAATGCTGAAGGCGACCAACCCGACCCATATTCCATGGACGGTGATCAAAGCGTAGCGGGGTAGTGAGCCAGCGGCGGCGATAAGAACAAGCACGCCTACGCGTGAGAAAGCCAGCGCTAATTGGCTGGATGTCCCACCGGAATCTGACCAGTCCATCGGCCATCTCGCGATGTAGTTGCCGAACGACCCTCCGTACGACTGGTTGATCGCTATTTCACTGCTGCTTGAAAAATAGTTGGGTAGTTGCAATGAGCCCAGTACGCCAACAATCGCAAGACCGATGAAGGAAACGGAGAAGGCGTAACGC
>JAAZYK010000250.1 GCA_014239685.1 Dehalococcoidia bacterium
GCAGTTCGGGACGTCGCAGGATCGGACTTCACGCTGATGCTGGACTCGATGTGGTCGTATGACTATCCGTGGGCGCTGCGTGTTGGTAAAGCGATCGAGGAATTGGACTACTACTGGTACGAAGACCCACTCCCGGAGGACGATCTCGGCGGTTACGTAAAGCTGCGTAAGAATCTTGATATCCCTTTGATGGCGACCGAGTACGCCCCAGGTGGAGGATTCACGGCATTTGCACCGTGGCTTCAGTACGGTGCGACCGACTACCTGCGTGGAGATATCCAGGTGAAGGGCGGTATAACCCCGCTCATCAAGGCGGCGCACATGGCGGAGGCTTTCCACCTGAATTTCGAGATGCACCACGGAGGTAACTCGCTCAACAACATCGCCCAACTTCACGTGATTATGGCGATGAAGAACTGCGAGTTCCTCGAAGTCCTGCTCCCGGACGCCGCACAGAAGTACGGCATCTCGGAAGATATCGAAGTCGACTCAAACGGCATGGCGCACGCTTCGGACAAGATTGGCATCGGCGCAGAGATCGACTTCGCGATGATCGAGAAGATGAAGGCGGCTGAGCTGTCTTAGACTCGTGATCGCCGGACCGGGCGTATTGCCAGAGGCCCTGCACTCACCACGGAGCCACGCCAACGAAGGGTATGGCCATAAGCCCTCGCCTGCACATTTGAATCGTGAGGAATCAACAATGAAAGCCGCACTTTTCTACGGCGAAAAGGACATTCGGATCGAGGACAGGTCCACCCCGGAACCCGGACCGGGGGAAGTCGTGATCGGTATCAAATCGGCCGGCGTATGTGGATCCGATCTACACAACTACCGCGGCAACCGTCCATCCACAAACGACGTGCCATGGGAGCAGGGGCATGAGTTGGCGGGTGTTGTCGAGGGGCTTGGAGCGGGTGTCGTGAATCTCTCCGTCGGCGACCGCGTAGGCATCGAGGCCGAGCATCTCGTGGGCTGCGGTCATTGCAGGGAATGTCTGCGTGGCGATTATCACATCTGTCCGGATCGCGGCATCGTGCACGGAGCGCGCCACGGCAGCCACGGCTTCTCCAGTCACGACGTTACGCTGGCAAGCAACTGCTTCCACTTGCCCGACCATGTATCGTTCGATGAAGCTGCCCTCCTCGACTGCTATGCATGTGGCGTGCACGCAGTGAATCGGACACCCGTGCCGGTGGGCGGAAGTGTTGTCATTGTTGGCGCCGGTGCCATCGCGCTCACGCTGGGCCAGATCGCTAAAGCCTACGGTGCAGGCCACATCATAATGATCGGAACACGTCCTGAACCCCTTCAGACTGCTATCGATGTTGGAGCGGCCGACGAAATAATCGTTAACGCTGAGGAAGATCCAGTTCAGGGCGTAATTAATAGAACCCAGGGTGAG
>JAAZYK010000251.1:0-214 GCA_014239685.1 Dehalococcoidia bacterium
CAGGTAGCCATTTCTAGCCTTGCGGTTCCTGAACTGTGCCCCGATAATCTGAATATATGAATACATATTCAGATATTGATAACGAAACGATGGAACGGTGCCAGGAAGAGTGCATCTGCCCGGATCTGGTTTTACCTATCATCGGCAGAATTCGGTCTACTCTTGATGCTGAACGAGTAGCACAACTGTTTTCGGTCTTGGCAGATCCGACGCG
>JAAZYK010000251.1:224-1386 GCA_014239685.1 Dehalococcoidia bacterium
ATACTTCACGCGTTGACTCTGTCCAGTGAACTTTGCGTGTGTGATCTAGCGTTTCTGGTTGGCGTGTCGCAGTCTGCTGTAAGCCATCAACTCCGCTCTCTCCGGATGGCCGATGTGGTCGCTCGACGCAAAGAAGGTCGCACGATGTTCTATTCGCTTTCGGATAGTCACCTCCGGATTATGCTCAACAACGGATTCGACCATCTGGGAGAGACACATAGTCATGCGCGGGATTGAACTGCCCGTAGTTGAGGATGCCGCGCATTTGGACGTAAGTCCCGCAGGTGATCGCCAGCAGTTGCTTGGCCGTGGTCTGAGGCTCGAATTCGTCAGCATCGGCTGGAACTTAGTTGAAGGAGTAGTGGCCATCGCCGCAGGGATTGCGGCTGGCAGTGTTGCCTTAGTGGGTTTCGGTGTTGACAGCTTTGTGGAAAGTAGTTCCGCTGCCGTCATCGTTTGGCGCATATTTGCCGAGATGAGAAATAACAGTGCGGCTCGAGTCCAGTCAGTCGAGAGGATCTCTCAGAGACTGGTGGCTACTTCGCTCGTTCTACTTGGGATCTACGTTATGTATGAGTCAGTCACAGCATTGGCGTGGCAGGAACGACCGGACGCTAGCCTCCCTGGTGTGATCATCGCTGCTCTTTCGTTGACTGTAATGTGGTGGCTGGCCCGATCTATACGAAGCGTTGGCCAGCAACTCCACAGTCACTCAATAGAATCCGATTCAGCCCAGACCCTTGCATGCTGGTGGATGTCGCTATCGCTCTTGGTCGGCCTAACACTGAATCTGCTATTCGGCTGGTGGTGGGCAGACCCCGCCGCAGGCATAGTCATCAGCATTGTCGTATTTCGTGAGGGATGGAATTCGTGGCAAGGCAAAGAGTGCTGTGGACTATAACCGCACGGCAAGCCTATCCCTGATGTAAGCCATGACAGGGGCACTTATCTTTAGACGATGTATCATCGCTGATCGTTTTCGCCAATGTTAACGACCCGGGTGCCTCGGTAGCCGAGCGGAATTGTAGATATCTGATTTGCTCCTAACCGATTCGATAAGGATCCGATCCTAACGGCGCAATCTGCTGGCCTACTGGAACACTCCTTTGCATCCCTTCTCATGATCCTGCCCACCTAAACCTGGATGCGCCGCCGTTTCGTA
>JAAZYK010000252.1 GCA_014239685.1 Dehalococcoidia bacterium
ATCCGCCGGGTTTCTGGATGTGAACGCCGACGCAATGGCCGAGTCACACGGTACGGATACCGGAACCGCCGAGGGCGTCAGCTACATGTACTCGGTCCTAGGTAATACGGAGCTTGTTGCAGGGGTCCAAGAGCAGGGCTGGGCGAGTGCGTACGAGATAGAGTGCATGCGCCAGGCGTGGGCAGACTGGGCCGCTACTCCCGGGGCGTTCGCATCATTCTTCTGGTGCCACGCCACGGGCATAGCACCATAAGACAGCTTAAGGCCCGTATCCACGACATACCTCCTCAATCCGCAAATCGACACCGCACTGGCGCAACGGTTTGAGGTAGGTCACACTTGGCGCATAACTAATAAGCGAACGGAATCTCGGCGATAGCTTCCTCACCACTGATCCTTCTCCCACCTTCGGAAGGCAAAGCTTCCGGCGGTGAAGGTGCGCCTCTTGATCTCGACTCTCTATCGTTCGAAGAGCTCAACCCGACACGTGCCCTGTTCAGTAAGGCCATCGTGAAATTGAGTGAGCGACCCAGATCGTCACGGGCGCTTCTCGGCGTCAAGGGACCGGCGCTCGAAAAAGCAATGGCGGAAAACGCCGAACTGGACACGGCTCCTACCCTCCCGGCTATCGAGCGTTACACAGGGGTAATGTACGACGCTATCGATCACCAATCGCTTGATGGCGACGCCAGAGAAGTGTTTGGGAACTCGGTGATCATCATGTCAGGCCTGTTTGGCATAGTCCGGCCCTTCGACATGATCCCCGCGTACAAGTTGAAGATGGGCGCCAAGCTTCTACGCGGCAAAACCGGCGCCGCAGTCTGGAAAAGTGCGCTCACGAAATCCCTGGCGGAGTCAGCGCAAGATAGTGTCATCTGGGACTTGCTTCCGATCGAACACAGCGCCGCATGGGATTCATCAAAGGTCCGGTACCAAACCCGATTCACGGTCAAGTTTCTTGAGCGGAACGCCGTCGGTGAACTAAAGACCGTTAACCACCGGTCCAAGTTGCTCAAAGGAGCACTGATACGTCATCTGGTCACCAACACTGAAGCAGCAGGCTCTGCCGATTCTGCCTTAAATTTGCTTGCCGGATTTTCGCATCCAGAAGGGCACGTGTTCAATCCAGAATTGACTTCCGAGAGCGGCAGTGTGACCGAGATCGTGTTCGTCAAACGTTAGGTGAATGAGATCAGTACCGGCGCTCTCGCAACATCACCGCAGGCGCGGCTCTCGGCGTATGGGCCTTGTCGAGTATTAGCCGGGAGATCTCTGCTGGCTGGCGGCGTTCGTTGGCGTGTGATCCCGGCCGCCGCAGCGATGAT
>JAAZYK010000253.1 GCA_014239685.1 Dehalococcoidia bacterium
TCGGCGGCTTCGAAATCAGATGGCGGGGAGCCATGTGCCGAGAAAACGACGATCGATCCTTCAGGAATTTGCTCGACCGTTTCGACTGTGATTGCACCTTGGGCTTCTAGATCGGAGACGACATGCGGGTTGTGAACAATTTCGTGCTTTACGTAGACGGGTTTTCCGTAGCGTTGGAGTGCGATCTCGACTATGTCTACGGCGCGTACGACTCCAGCACAGAAGCCTCGTGGAGCTGCCAGAAATACCTTCAAATTACGTTGTCCCCGGATTGGACCATCTACTCTGGGTTTCCTGTGAAAGTCACCTGGACTGCCTAGATAATCGTTGAACCGGATCGTCGGTCGGTCGGTCGGGGGAATTATACGGACGACGGGTCCGTCTGCGCCTCATTCATCGCAAGACTGGCTCCACCTGATAGAGATCAATCGGAGCCAGTCAAAGCGAATAGATGCATAGCGAGAACATCGCTGTGTTGACCGAGACATGACCTGGTAACGGGCCGAACGGCCATACGCTCATATTGGCGCAATTATTCGGACAGCGTGCGTATTTGTCAGGTGCAGATCGCGAGAACATCTGTTTTGCCGATGATGTGATGTGTTGCAGACATCGAAATCATTGTCCGGAAGACTATGCGATGCTACTCAAATCTACGGCAAGACTGTTGGCTTGGCTTTCCCGATGAGCATTCCGGCAGGTTAAGGAGAGTTCTATGGCGCTAAAAGTGCGGTTCTATCACTGGACACGGTGAAGCACCTGTAAAAAAGCGGGGGCGGCGCTCTCGCAAGCAGGTGTCGAGTTAGATCAACGAGATTTCTTTAAAGACCCACTTTCTCGGGGAGAACTTCAAGAATTGGCGTCTATCGTAACCATGGATGAATTGTTTTCATGGCGTAGTCCTAGCGCGAAGCAGTATCGGGAAAACAAGGACAATCTTACTAATTCAGATCTGCTAGATCTGATGATGAACGAACCTCGCTTGATCCGACGTCCGATCACGATACGGATAGACGACACCAGCCGACATGTGCTGGGAGGAAAACTGGCGGATCTGGAAGCTCTCTCTCTCGAGTAGGAAGGCGTCGAACGACATAAACCACGGTGGTTTGGGCCACAAAATAAGTGTTTGACCGGATGCCGATATTCGTGTTGAAGGTGTACCAGACGCCTAGCCTCGGACTGAAGATCTTTTCTTGGCGCACTTATCTGGCGGTACGCACATCTGTCGGCGGGGCCATGCCATGTCGTTATTCAAGACAGAACCCAAATGCAAAGGCGACGTCGAACTGGTATCGAGATACTCCCTGCCGTCGTTTGCCCAG
>JAAZYK010000254.1 GCA_014239685.1 Dehalococcoidia bacterium
ATCGCCTCGTCTGTGTTGCCCTGCTGCGACTCACCAAGTCCCTTAATCAGATAAAGAATGGCGAGCGAATCGTTCTCGGGGTCAGCGAGCAACGCCTGTCGAGCGAGTGAACTGGCCTCGTCAAAACGTTCTTCCAGAAGTGCCGTTATTGCACGTCCAGTCAAAGTGTCCGTGAGGTTTCTGTTCGCATCCGAGTCTCCGCGTGAAATCAGCACGGTAATTAGGATCAGGACGGCAAATGCGGTGACGGTTGCCGTACCTATAGTCGCCATACTGGCCTGGTGAACCACAGCTTGAGTGCTTTCGAGTCGACGATTCAGGCTGTATGTGATTTCGTTATTGGCCCGAGGTGAGAGCCTGAGTGCGATCGCTGTTCCTGAGATAAGCCCTCCGAGGTGCGCCCAGTTGTCTACGCCGGTAGTTGTAAGACCCAGCGACACGTTGACGATGATGATGAGAGCGAGCCCGCCGAGTGATCCTGGTGCGGACGATCCCAACAGAGATCGGTTCAGGTACAAGTAGACCGCAAACGCGCCTAGCATGCCGAATATCGCACCGCTGGCGCCGGCGCCCACGGTCGGTCCCGCCGCATAACTAGCAACATTCCCCGCAACGCCCGCTACGAGATAAAGCGCGAGGAACGCGCGCCAACCATAGGAACGCTCGACGATACCCCCGAATATCAACAGGGATATGCTGTTGGCCAAAAGATGGAACGCCCCGATATGCATGAAAACCGGCGTAATCAGGCGCCAGTAATCGCCGTCCGCGATATCAGGGCCGTATTTAGCGCCGTACTTGATCAACACCTCAACGTTTTCTGAGCCGCCCGCCAGTTCAAGTAACAGGAAATAAACCACATTGATCACGAGTACGGTCCACATGGCCGGATTGGCGCTCAGCATCCCGGCCAAACTGCCACTTTCCGGCCCCCGCTGGAACGGACTCCGTTCGAACATTCAGTTGTCTCCTGTGACCTTTTTCGTTTCTTGTGTTGTATCGATTTTAAGAAGGCCGCGAAAAGAATCGAAACTTTCGACGAATTTCAGGACCATCCCGAAGTTACAGATGACGCACTCGGCCTTGCAATGATCCCTTGAAAGGGTTCCGAATTTGCCCTAATCGACCTGATGATGTCGGTCATGGACGCTTTAATAGTCCCACGGTAATTACGAGACAAGGGAGATGATTCTCGGGGTATGGGAAGGGCAGGGAGTGGCCTGATGAACATCTTGATACTTGGCGGAAACGG
>JAAZYK010000255.1 GCA_014239685.1 Dehalococcoidia bacterium
GTCTGATCCCCATAAGATCACGTACCGAGTGATTTACGTCGAGGCGTGTGTTTGCCAGGGCGATGCAAGCAGAGTACTTTTTCTCGCCCCGTTTGGAAGCGATGAGGATGGTGTTTCCGGATTGTTCTGGCGCAAAGCCGTACTTCTCGCAAAACGCCGCTGTATCAGCGAACTCGGGGTCGCACTCCACCATCTCGTACGACACGCCGAGAGCGTCCAAAACCCGGGCTACGTCCTTTTCGTCTGGCAACTACGCGTCAGAGGCGAGCTTGCCGGCGGTCGCCCAGTTGGTCTTCGGAACGTCATGTATCACGACTTCCGTCGCCTCGGCCGGCGCCCCGGTGTTCTTCAAGATTGCCGCCGTGATGTCCTCGGCGAGCCCGCGCTTCTGTTCAACGGTACGGCCTTCGTGCATGTAGACGTGGATGCTTGGCATATCGATACGTCCTCCTCGGTGGTGATCAAGAATTATCAAGAGGAGTGCGTACGGCGCATTTTCCTCTGTCGATATCAGGGTCGAATTATAAACCCGACCGACGGCCCCTCGCTGCGTTTTACCGGACCTACTACCCGAGTTCCAACAGCTCAGCCAGCAACTCGGACAATAAGAACCCACGAACGAATATGTGCCTGCGCATCTGGGATGTCGTGCTACACCCGTCGTTATTGCTCAGATCAGCATTACAGTGGCGCACTAATTGAACCGTTTCCGGACGGTACGACGTCGGTCCCGAAACTATAATCAGACCATGGCTTCTGACGGAAAGGACAAACCAGCCTCATCTTTGGGTGAATTCGGTCTGATCGAGCGCCTTGCCAAAGTACTCTCCGAATCGTCGGAGGATGGTAGTGGTGTTCCCGGACTCGTGCTGGACATTGGTGACGACTGCGCTGCGGTCCGGCGCGGGTCGGTCACGGACGTATACACCACGGATACGATGGTCGATGGTGTGCACTTCCACATCGGGGAAATCTCGTGCAGGGACCTCGGCTGGAAATCGATGGCGGTCAATCTAAGTGATATCGCATCCATGGGCGCCCGGCCCGTTATGTCCCTCGTGACTCTGGGGCTGACGGGTGAGGAGTCCGTCCAGGATCTGGAAGAGCTGTATCGGGGAATAGCGGATATCACTAACGAGTTTGGTGGAACCGTGGCGGGTGGGGATATCGTGCGCTCTCCGGCGATGTTTATCACGGTCGCAATGACAGGTGAGGCGGCTGCCACTTCAGGCGGTGCA
>JAAZYK010000256.1 GCA_014239685.1 Dehalococcoidia bacterium
GACAGCCCCCGTCGTCTCCCATATGGGGGACGGCGAATGCTGTGATCGGAATCATTGTGTACGCACTCACCTCAAGGGCCGTCCTGAAGCCGTCGATCCCGGTCTTTGAAAAATCGCCGCCAAGATCGTCGCGTTCGGCATATGCGATCGAGTGGACGACGAAGTCCAGTCCGCCAAGAGCGGACACGGCGGTCTCGTATGCCGCCTCTACCTGTGCCGGGTCGGTTGCGTCGCACTGAACAAGACAGGGCTCGCCCATTGAGGAGACCGTTTTCTTGACCGGTTCAAGCAACCGTTCGGTCTGATAGGCGAAGGCTAGTTCTGCACCGGCGTCTGCCAGAGCTTCGGAGATCGCCCACGCGATCGATCGCGCGTTGGCAACGCCAAACACGACGCCCTTTTTCCCGGTCAGATCCAGTTTTGGCATGGGCGGCTCCAATTCCTTTATCCAGGGGGGCGGCAACGGGCACTGAGTCATTTGTGCATGGACAGCGTTCCGGTAATAGTTCCTGTTATTTCCGGGCGGTAAACATATCACCCGTACACGTCCCGTCTACCAGTTGGTGTACGACCCATCTCGCCGATGTAGATGATTGAAACCAGACGGGCTGCTTGCACGTGAGGCAGCGATCTTTTCATCAACGTCTATTCCCAGACCCGGACCGGTAGGTACCGGATAGCGTGATCCCTCGAGTTCTAGCAACCGTGGGAACAGTTCCCGATCATCCCTTCCCAAATTTTCGGTAGGGGAGTTTCTGCACTCAAGCCAAGCGAAGTTGGTCACGGCCGCTCCCAGATGCACACTCGCCGCGGTGCAGATCGGCCCCAAGGGGTTGTGCGGCATTAGGTCGATGTAGTGTGCCTCGGCCCACCCGGCAATCTTGAGAGCCTCCGTGAATCCGCCGACATTACAGATGTCCAGCCGGACAAAGTTTGTCAAGCCGCGCTCGATGAAAGGCAGGAACGTCCACTTGGAGTCGAACTCTTCGCCTATTGCAAACGGGATGTCGGTCATCGTCCTTAACGATTCGTAGGCGTCGGGCGATTCTGAGCGAATCGGCTCCTCAAGAAAATCGAGTGTGCCGGCAGGCATTTTCTGGGCAAATGACGCCGCTTCTGCGACGGAGAAACGG
>JAAZYK010000257.1 GCA_014239685.1 Dehalococcoidia bacterium
ATAATATCAGCAAACCATGAGTATGGTGAAGCGGTAGCAGGATCTGCTAGACGTCTCCATGCGTAAACAAAGTCATGAGCAGTAACTGGATTACCATCAGACCACATTGCATTATCTCGAAGTGTAAATGTGTAAACATCTTTAGCTTCATTGGTTGTATAACCGGTAGCGACACCTGGTATTAAATTACCATCAGCGTCCTGGTTCATTAAACCTTCAAAAAGGTCACGAACAAAATAAGATCCTTCTACATCTTCGACCATCTGAGGATCTGCAGTAGTAAATTCATCTAACATACTATATGTAAATGTTTGATCATCAGCTAAAGTTTCGCCTGTTACTGGGTGAGTTGCAGCTAGCACGGATGCTGAAGCAAATGACGCCAATACAAAACCCACAGCCAACGATTTTGGCAAAAAGTTCATATCTTTCTCCTAAATAATAAAAAATTAAAAACCCTTCATATTTAAATGAGGATTAACAGAAGTTTATACTTTTTTTTAATTATTGTGATAATTTTTCAAAAAAAAGGCTTGCATCACTGCAAGCCTTTTTGAAATATGGTGGGGCGTGAGCGACTTGAACGCTCGACCAGCGGATTAAAAGTCCGATGCTCTACCAACTGAGCTAACGCCCCATATAAAAACGAGAAATTATACTGAACTAGTGTGTATTAATCAATCGAAAATTAGCCTTTATTAACAGCTTCTTTAAGGAGTTTTCCAGGCTTAAAAAATGGTACAAATTTTTCAGAAACCTCAGTTTTTTCGCCGGTTTTTGGATTGATGCCAATCCTACCTTTTCGATGCCTCTTATAGAAGACACCAAAACCACGAACTTCAACACCTTTTCCTGAAGTAATAGCTGAACTTATTTCGTCAAGAATAATTTCGATCAAGTGTTTTGCATCAACTCGAGAGATCCTAGACTGCTTAGAAATTACTTCAATAAGGTCTGTTTTTTTCATATAATTAAGCCACTAGACTATTAGCATAGTGGCAATACTAAAAATTATTTATCTTTTGCTTCTTTAAGTAAATCACCTAGTTTTGAACTAGAAGACTGAGTAGATTGATCATTATAGTCTTTCATTGCCGCTTTTTCTTCAACTGAATCCTTAGCTTTCA
>JAAZYK010000258.1 GCA_014239685.1 Dehalococcoidia bacterium
ATAGACCTGGACTACATGAAGGCGCACGCTCTGGAGGGTTACGGGGGGTAAGTTCCGGGAATGGTTATACGATCACGCCTATTCATGATTACGCTTTTAGAATTACGGTAAACCCATGAAAGTGACCGCCATCGAGACCTTCGTTGTGCCTTCGGAACACTGGCATCCATGGGTTTTTTGCGCTGTACGGACCGACGAGGGAATTACCGGATACAGCGAATTCGGGGAAGGCGGCATGGCCGGACCTCTTGTCTCTCTCATCGACGCCATAGCGCCCATTGTCATAGGACGTGACCCGGGACCGATCGCGCGTCTTTGCCAGGACATATTCGCCGCTAACCGTTACACCACTGGCGGGTTGCAAACGATGGCAATCGCAGGTATCGAGCTTGCCCTCTGGGACATCAAGGGGAAGTCGCTTGGAGTTCCCGTACATCGTCTTTGGGGAGGTCCGTTTCGGGACCGGCAGCGCGTCTACTGGTCCCACTTGGGCACATTCAGGGCCAGGTGGCCCGGCCTCTACGGCACTCGCCCGCTCAAGACATGGGATGATCTGGCGGATGCAGCGCGGGAGGTTGTTGATGCCGGATACACCGCATTGAAGACCAACATTTTGTGGCCGGGAGACCCCTCCCGGCTTATTGACCAGCAGTTCGTCGGGCCACACGATCTGAACGCGACGGGAGAACTGATCGATCACACCGTGAATCAAATCTCTGTCATCAGGGACGCCGTCGGCCCGGATATCGATATCGCACTGGATATCAATGCGAACTTCAGGACCGATGGCGCGATAAGAATCGCGCGGGTGCTCGAACCCTTTGACCTCATGTGGCTTGAGATAGACACCCGCGACCCTGTGGCTCTCGCTCAGATCAAGTCATCCACCAGTACGCCAATCTGTTCTGGTGAGCAACTTCTGGGGATGCGGGACTACCAACCGTATTTTCGGCTCCACGCCATGGACACCGTCAAAGTTGACGTAGCCTGGCAGGGATTTATCAACGCAAAGCAATCCGCGGAACTTGCGGAGATATACGAGTTGAACATCGCCCCGCACAACCCGGCGTCTCATCTTGCTACCTTCCAGTCGGCCCACCTGACGGCATCAGTGTCGAA
>JAAZYK010000259.1 GCA_014239685.1 Dehalococcoidia bacterium
CTTATGATCAATTTCGCTTCGCCGAGGACAGATTTTAGTTCCTCTACCTCGGCGACAGCCTTATCAGTTGGCATTCGTATCCCTTCGCGTTTCCCGAAACGATTCGGGCAAAAAAACAGCCCGGGCCGTAGACCCGGGCATCAGAAATGTGACATCAAGTCACATAAATCTGGTGCCACCTGGGCAGGCGCTTGCGCCTTAAGCCCCCGGTTAGATAACGGGGGCGCCTGCTGTCTACAGCGGCTGGTTTCGATTGTCTTGAACTAGGTGTAGGAGAGTTTCTCCGGTAGTCGTCCCGGCGAAATCCGGGAATTATTAATGTCTTTTAGGGATTGTAACCGTTATGGCTAACTCTCTGTGCCGCCAGTTTCATCAATCACAAGCTTTACGGGCGGACCCATGGTAGATGTCAGAGTGGCTGACTTGACCAGCTGGCCTTTCAGTCCTGATGGCTTGGCCCTGACAATGGTGTCCACCACTGACTCCAAATTTTCGAGTAACTGCTCGTCACTGAAACTGACCTTGCCCACAAGCACGTGAATGATTGCGTCTCGGTCCAATCGGATTTCGATGCGCCCTTTTTTCATGTCTTCAATAGCTTCAGCGATATCGTCGGGCTGCACAACGGTCCCAGTTCGCGGGTTCGGCATAAGACCTTTGCGGCCGAGGTACCGGCCGAGTCTACCTATCTTGCCCATCTGGTCCGGTGTAGCTAGTGATACGTCGAACTCGGTCCAGCCTTCTTCGATTTTGGCAATAAGTTCATCGTCCGCCACGAAGTCGGCTCCGGCAGCTTCAGCTGCCCGTGCGGTTTCGCCTTCGGCGAACACGACGACCCGGGTCTGCTTACCGGTCCCGTGAGGAAGCGGCGCAACTTCTCTGATTTGCTGTTCAGCATGTCGGGGGTCTGCGCTAGTTGATACGTGCAACTCTACGGTCTCGTCAAATTTCGCCGGTGCGAGGGTCTTAACGAGGGCGACTGCATCTCCCGCAGACCGTGGGATATCACTTGTCCCTTCGAGGGCAGCGATGTATTTCTTTCCGTGTTTCGGCATTCGTGAAACGCTCCCAGATCCGAGAGATCGCGGAGACCAAGGTCAAGGACCTGAACGCCG
>JAAZYK010000025.1 GCA_014239685.1 Dehalococcoidia bacterium
CATGGGCTCGTCGTCCGTCCATTCCGCCCTACCGATGTCGGGGTGCCACCTCGCCCAGAACTCGACCTGCGCAATACGCTCCCAGACCTGTTTGGGTGGTGCGAATACGGCGATCTGATGCCTGAGAACTATCGGGGCGTATCTATTGATCTCCATAAACTTTTTTTTACCCGGGTGAGAGTGTAATGGTCTGTTTTGCGTGTTTTACCCGAGAAAATTGCGGATAGTTTTCAGCGTCTTTCGTGAGGATGCGAAACCAGCGTCGTGCGACATCCCCGGTATTGATACAAAGCGGGCATTTGGCATCTCATCGGCTGCATGCTTTGCTCCGTCGTGAAATGCGGTGTCGCCGGTTCCTGCATACAGCAGCGTTTGCGCTTTGATGTCTCCGAGATGATCTCTCACGCCATCCCAACCAGCCCATGCTTCGCCCGCAAAGGCGAGGCCGGATGCACTGAACGTAAGTAATCGATTGCGTAACTTTGGAACAAGCCTACCGCCAAGATCTCGTTCTCGGGCCTCTATAAACCCCTCCATTCCTCCTGCTTGAAGCTCCAAAGTGGCTTTCGTGGGTCTCGGTCCGTGGGCGTCGTAATCGTCGGCTGAGTTGCCATACGGGTGCATGCCGCCGGCGATGAAACGGTCGATTTTGTCTGGCGCGTTGACCGCAAGTTGAAACCCGATCGCCGCGCCCATGGAGTAGCCCCAGAACGTAACCGATTCGATGCCCACGGCATTCAGAACAGCTTCGACGTCCGCGACGAACACGTCGGGGGCGTAATCGTCAGCGTTATTCGGGACATCGCTTAGCCCGTGGCCTCGGGCATCAATCATGATGAGCCTGAACCGATCCTCGAGTGCGCCGACGTATCCGAAGTCGCGCCAGGATTCGATATCGGACGTCCAACCGTGGTGGAGCATCAAGGGTGGAGCCTTCGGATCTCCTTCGATTTCGTAATGGATGGAGATGCCGCGAGAAGAAATGAAGGGCATGTTCGTTATTTTGGGTTACGGTGGCGGTTGGTCATGGGCCGCTCCGGGAAGTTGGAGTGGTCGGCAGTATTAATGAAGATGGATGAAAGAATACTATGCAGATAGCGTCGCCCGCCGTTGGTTGTGCTGGTGACGTGATCGATGGGATAGCGCTTCCGCGCTCGTGGCAAGGCGTGTAACCTGCGTCCGGCAAACAACTCGTTTCAACTGGAGAGGCACCGGAATGAAGATCACTGGAATCGACACCTTTGTCGTAGATGCCGGATGGCGACCCTGGCAATATATCGCTGTTCGTACGGACGAAGGAATTACCGGATACGGCGAGTGCTCCGATGGACGCAACCCATACGGAGTTGTGGAGACGGCGAAAGAGTTCGAGGCGATCCTCCTGGGGAAGGACCCTCGCCCCGTTGAAGCCCGCTACTGGGATATGTACCGGATGGGTCGCCAGAGCCCAGGCGGGATTGCAGGTAAGGCGATCGCTGGGATAGATATGGCGTTGTGGGACATCAAGGGCAAGGCGCTTGGTGTACCCGTGTACGAGCTTGCGGGTGGTCCAATGCGCGAGCGTCAGCGTGTCTACTGGTCGCACTGTGGGAGTTCCAGGATGGCGAACTCCGAGCTGATCGGTGTTGACCCCATAACTTCATGGAAGGACGTTACAGCTCTCGGCAAAGAAGTTGTTCAACGGGGCTTCACTGCGCTCAAGACCAATCCATTATTCCCGGGAGAAGAGAGCTACGGCTCCCAGCGGCTCGGCGGCTTTGGTGGCGGGCCGGGAACGACCGATGGCAACGTAACAAACGAATTCTTGGACCACATCCGGACGCAGATCGGCACGTTCCGTGACGCCGTTGGTCCATATGTGGATATCGCACTGGACCTGAACTTCAACTTCCGTGTTGAGGCTGCGAAGCGCATCTGCAAGGCGCTTGAAGAGTTCAGGATGATGTGGGTTGAGATCGACATATACGAACCCGAAGGATTGCGAGAAATTCGCGATTCTACGAGCGTGCCGATCTGCTCAGGCGAAAACCTGATTACATCTCGCGACTACCGACGCTACTTTGAGGCTCGGGCCATGGACGTTTGCATGGTGGACCTCCCGTGGAACGGTTTCACACAGTCGAAGAAGGTTGCCGATATGGCGGAGACCTTCGACATCAACGTTGCCCCGCACAACTATTACAGTCATCTGTCCACGCTTCACTCGATGGCGCTCTGCGCATCAGTCGGCAACATCCGAATTTCGGAGATCGACATTGATGACGTGCCATGGAAGGATGATCTCCTTACCGAGAAGCTGGAGATCGAAAACGGCGAGGTGATTATCCCGAATCGCCCGGGCTGGGGTGGGGATCTGAATGAGGAAGTCGCTCTCGAACATGTCTGGGAACGAGGCCGTCTTCCTGGATACGCAGTTTCTGCGAGGTAGTAACTCGAATTTAGCGCCGGATGTGGGTCGTAGTACGAAGTGGCATTAAGGCACACTATTTGTGTCTCAGAAGTCGCTCGTGTTAACGATCCACGTTCGGCGCTCGTTCTTTCATCCTAAAGACCCCTGATTTTCGCGTATCGGGGAGTGTGGCAAATACATATGTCGCTCAACTCGCTATCCCCAATCGTTGCGATTCGCCGGTTGTGGCCTCTCGCCGCGCTATTGATCGTGGGCGTGGTTGCATGCAGTTCCGATGACGCCGCCGAGCCGCTCGATCAAACACTGACGGTGGCTCTTCCTTCGTTCTGGGCGGAAACGCTTGATCCTTCGTTGGATGGACAGCCGGGCCTTCAGTATCACGGCCATCTGTACGACTATCTCGTTGGAGTTGGAGCGGACGGTAAGTTTGATCAGCGCTACGGACTACTCGCCCGTTGGGACCCGGCGGCAGATGCCTCTGCTTATACACTTACGTTGAATCAAGGCATCAAGTGGCACGATGGCGTTGAGGCCACGTCTGCGGACATCGCGTACTCGATCGACCATTACACCCGGGAAGACGCACGTTGCGCTGTATGTCCGGTCCTGGCCCAAACGATCGACCGTGTCGAGATAACCGGCCGGTACACAGCGGTGCTTCATCTGACGAAGCCAAACGTTTCGATCATGCACGCATTCGGCCCTGTCGCAGGCGACGCACCTTTGCTGGCAGCGCATGGGGGCGGAACGATCACCGCGATCGGGACCGGGCCGTGGAAGCTTTCCGGGCGTTCGGCCGGGGAGTGGATCGAGTTTAATGCCAATGCTGATTACTGGGATTTGGGGCGAGTGCCGGGTTTCGCCCGGTTGCGGCTTGTGCTTGCACCGGAACCTTCGGTCCGAGCAGAGATGTTGAAGCGGGGCGATGTCGACATGACTGTGCTCAGGCCGTCTGGACGGCCGTGGTCGATTGACGAACCTCAGGGCGATGTCCCATCGGTTAGAGACGCAGGTTTCACGATTGACGGCCCGAAGTACGTGAACACCACAGTCATGCGACTGTTCACGGCTTCAGAGTCAGACTCCCTCAACAACAATCTGGAATTCAGAAAGGCGCTGACTCTCGGGATAGACAGCCAGTCGATCATCGACGTTGTTTACGAGCCGGAGGTAGCCGAAATCGCCGCCGGGTCCGCCCTCTTTAGCCCGCTTTCGGACGGCTACGATCCAGAACTTCCGCCGTACTCTTACGATCCGATTATCGCCAGAGAGTCGCTTATCGCGTCTGGATATGATGGCGAGACTGTGACCATCTTCTCAGCTCCGTCGTACGGGTTGACGGAGTTAATACAGATTAACGAGATGATCGCCGAGAACCTTCGCGATATCGGCATGAGTGTTGAGATACGGTCGGCTGGGTATACCGAAATTCTGGCGCGACATTCACCCCGTCCTCAGCAGTTTGAAGACGTAGCGCCGGCCCCGTTGTTCCACGGAGTGAACTACCAGACATGGCCCGACATTCTTGGTGGAATCAAGCGCTATCTGACCTCAGATCCGTCGGCACTGCTGACCTATCATGACCTTGAACGCGGGGACCAGTTATTTGATGAGTTGAGTAGGATCGTGGACCCCGTTGATAGGGGCCAGCGGCTTCGGCAACTCAATCGTGAGATGTACGAGGAGTACTGGGCCATTCCCGTGGTATGGCGGCACGAGGTATACGGGCTGCGATCAGACTTGAACGGGTGGGCGCCGACGAATGGAACCGCGTCTGACCTCAGGCTTGAGACGGTTCAGGGTGGCGATGCTGGTTAGTCAGTCCTGCCAGCGATTGATGCTTCGTGCTGCTCGTCTGCGTGGTATGACGAGCGGACCAGGGGGCCGGATGCCACGTGGTTGAAGCCCATGGCTTCGCCCGCCTCACGAATCTTTTCAAATTCGTCCGGATGGTAGAACTTGATGATGGGGTGATGGCCTTTGGATGGGCGGAGATACTGGCCGACCGTAAGCAAATCACAGTCGTTCGCTCTCAGGTCTTCCATCGTCTGCAGAACCTCGTCCATCGTTTCGCCTAATCCGACCATCATCCCGGACTTGGTAACGCCGTCCGGCCGCATTTCTTTGGCGCGCTTCAGCAGTTCGAGCGACAGATCGTAGTCTCCAAGAGGCCGCACTTTTCGGAACACGCGTCTGACCGTCTCAATGTTGTGGTTCAACACCTCGGGCTGGGCGTCCATCACACGTTGTAGCGATTCACGATCGCCGCCAAAGTCTGGAATCAACACCTCAACTTTGCAGTTGGGCACAATTTTGTGGACAGCCTTGATTGTCATGCTAAAGATCGTTGAGCCGGCGTCTTCAAGATCATCTCGATCGACGGAGGTGATGACGGTGTACTTGAGATCCATGTCCTTGACCGTCTGGGCCAGACGGAAAGGCTCTGCCCAGTCTGTTTCGGTGGGTCGCCCTGTCTTCACGTTGCAGTATGAGCAGGCGCGTGTGCAGGTGTCTCCCAGGATCATGAAAGTGGCAGTGCGCCGGTCCCAGCAGTCCCCAATGTTTGGGCAGGCGGCTTCTTCGCAGACGGTGTGAAGGCTTGCGCCCCGCATGCGCTTTTTCAGATCGGAGTAGTTTTCTCCGCCCGGCATAGGGACCTTGAACCACTCGGGAAGCCGACGTTCGACGTTTCGGGCTGCAGGAATGCCCGGTGCGGCTGCTATTTCAGGACTGGGTTCGATTACCAATTGTCGGTACCAAACTCTGTGTCTGACTCTGACTCTCGAAATCGAGATCCATCACCAGCTTTATTTCTTCTTACGGACAAGAAGCATAGCAAACGAACGGTTGGCAATCTAATCTCATCGGCATTTCTATGAAGCAGCGGTAGCATAGATCGTTCAGAAAGCCGTATTCGTGGTGTGCGTCCGGCCGGGAATGGTGGTTCGGGCCGAACCAAATAGCACAGTGATCGTTATAGATTCGAGTTGATTTGGCGTCTACCAACGCTGGTAATAAGCTCAAGAATAGGTCTAGAGGCCGACGAAAGTACAAGGGCCCGTGGCCCACGGACGAGCTCGGCATTGACCGGGGTGACACGTTTGATCTGGTGCTCGGTCAGATGAACGAGCGAGGTGAATTGTGGGTGGACTACAAAGACGTCCGGGTGCTGGTCGAAGGTGGGATTCCTGGAGAGTCGGTTACGGTAGAGGTACTGCGACGATTTCCCGAGCACCTCGGGACGCGCGTCGTGGAGGTGGCGGAGAGTTCACCGGATCGCCGAATACCAGAATGTAGATATGCAGCCGTATGCACGGGTTGCCAGTGGCAGCACGTTTCGTACGAAAGACAGCTCCAATTCAAACGGGACATGGTCGTCGACGCACTGTCATCTGAGGACTCGGTGACGGACGCGCACGTTCTACCAACTCTCGCCGCTCCACAGGAGCTGGGATATCGCAATCATGCCCGCTTTAGCGTTGGACGAAAGTACGGTGAGGTTGGATACGTCAATGCGATCACACGTTCTCTTGTTCCAGTTGAGCGTTGTTTACTGATGCACGACTCGATCAACGAGGTACTGAAGGCGACCCAGCGCCGAGTGACGGGAATGACACAGTTTTCTGTGCGCGTAGGGGTTGGAACTGGTGATCGACTGGTGCAGCCTCGTCTCAAAGACGATGGAGGCGAGCCGATGGGCATCGAATCCGGCGGACATCATTTGCGTGAGAAGATGCTGGGGCGGGAGTTTAGGGTTGCTGGGTCGTCATTTTTCCAGGTCAATACTGAGCAGGCGGAACGAATGGTCGAGATGGTTCGGGACCGACTTGAACTGTCCGGCAAAGAGATTCTGATTGACGCCTACGCTGGTGTCGGTGTATTCGCGATATTACTTGCGCCATATGCCCACAAAGTGTTCGCCATCGAAGACTCTCCCTCTGCTGTAGAGGACGGGAAACGAAACGCAGAGGGACTGGACAACGTCGAGGTGGTTCTTGGTAGGTCAGAAGTAGTGCTGTCAGAGTTCGAGTCTCACGTCGATGCTGTCATACTGGACCCGTCACGCAAGGGATGCCACCCGGACGTGATAGCAGCTGTCGGGCGTCTTGCCCCGGATCATGTCGTTCTCGTTTCGTGCGACGTCGGATCGATGGCCCGTGACCTGGCGTCGCTGGTGGCCGGACCGTTCGTCTTGGAGGAGATCCAGCCCGTGGACATGTTCCCGCAGACGCGGCACATTGAAAACGTGTCATTTCTGCGTTACGAGGCCTGAGCGTTGCGTGATTTTGTTACACGGGGTGCTTACGAAGTGGGCCGATCATGCAAGTCATCTGGGCGTATGATTTACGCACGATGATTGATCCCTTGATTCCGTCGCACCGCCAGATTCAGGGGGTATCGACCGTGAACATGCCGCACCTTGTGCTGGCCTCCGGATCTCCTCGGCGAGCCCAGATACTCGTTGAGGCCGGATTAGAGGTGGACATACGTCCCACAGATACACCGGAGCATCGCCTGCCCGGCGATGGGACCCCGGAGCTTTGGGCGCTGCGTCTGGCATCTGACAAAGCGGCAAGGGCTGCCCAGGACACCCCGGACGCCGTGACACTGGGAGCAGACACGATGGTGGTGATTGATGGTGAGGTGCTTGGCAAGCCGTCCGGGCTTAAAGAAGCGGAAGCGACACTGCGACGGCTTTGTAACCGGCCACACCGGGTTATTACGGCGGTTGCGCTGGACACCCAGACCGGTAAATGGTCAGGGTGGTCATCCACGTATGTGCAAATACGTGATTTAAGCGACACAGAGATTGCCGAGTATGTGTCGTCCGGGTTGCCTCTAGACAAGGCAGGTAGTTACGGCATACAGGATCAGCCATTCAATCCGGCCGATCTACTCAAGGGCTGTTATTTGAACGTGGTCGGGCTGCCTCTGTGTCTTACCGGTCAGCTATTCGATCTCGCGGGACTGAATTTGGACCTTGAATGCGGGGACTGCTCGAATCCCATGAACACCGTGACGGTGCAGTCGTGAATTTCTTAGGAATCGGTGGATTTGAGCTGGTCATCATCGCCGGACTTGCGTTGTTTCTACTCGGCCCGAAGAAAATGATCGAGACGAGCCGGAGCGCTGGGAAGCTGATTCGTGAACTTAAGACGGAACGCGACAAGTTCACGAACATGGTTATGGTCGAGTTCGATGATGCGGATGATAAGACAGCGGGCCCGTTTGATGGGCCTGCTGCGAGGGGTTCTGGTTCTACGGACGATGCGGAAGAAATATCTGAGGCTTCGGTGGGCGCTGTTAAAAGACCCCGAGGACGAATGCAGGGCCTTGCAGATGAAAGCCGCTCAGATGTGCTGAAAGACGCTCAGATGGCGACGCCCGAAGAGAGCGATGATCCGGATACGCTCGCCGGTGGATCGGCATGAATGACTCGAAGACGCCGTTTTCGGCCCATTTCAGGGAGCTGAAACGACGACTAATCCACACGGTGCTCTTTTTCTTCACGGCCACAGCCATCGCCCTTGTGTTCCACCGGCATATTTTGCGCTGGTTATTGGCGCCTGCCGACGACCTTAACGGGAACACGGAAGGTCTGACGATCTTCACGGACTTGACGGAGTTCTGGGGCGCGGTCGTAAAAATATCCGTGCTCACGGGCATTGCGATCACGACGCCGTTCATGCTGTTTCAGATCGCTCGGTTTGCATCACCCGGCCTCAAATCAAACGAGCGTCGGTGGGTGTGGGTTCTGCTTCCGGCCAGCGTGTTGTCGTTCGCTGCAGGTATTGCCTTCGGCTACTACGTCCTACTTCCTCCGGCGATTAACTTTCTTTTGAATTTTGGGGGAGACATCGCAACGCCGTTTATACGGATCGGATCGTACGTGGGCCTCGTGACGTCGCTGCTATTCTGGCTGGGCGCAATATTCGAGTTGCCGATCGTGATCTTTTTCTTGGCGAAGATTGGCGTCGTGACGCCACAGTGGCTGGCCGGGAAGCGTAAATGGGTTGTTGTCTTGGCTTTTGTGGCCGGAGCAATGATTACTCCGACGTTCGACCCGGTGAACCAGTCGCTGGTTGCCGGACCGATTATCGTTCTTTACGAACTCGGATACTGGCTTGCCCGTTTTGGTGTACGAAACAAAGGCAAGAGCGATATCGAGGCTGAGGCCGGTACGTAAGGACGTCCGTTAACAGGCCCAACCCACGTTTAATGCATCAATCAGTCACAACGCTCGATCTGTAAAACAAAAAAGACCCGCCGATAAGGCGGGTCTTTTTATTAAATCAATTTACGTTGGGACGGATCAGATGCCAGTCTTGCCGTCGCCCGCGTCGTCTCCGTCGTCATCGTTTTTGCCGGTCAATGACCGACGAAACTCGCGGATTCCTTTGCCTAGGCCTCCACCGACTTCAGGCAGACGTCCGATGCCGAACACAACAACGATGATCACCAGGACGATGATTAGTTCGAGCGGGCCGATCCTCGGCATCTTGCGTTACTCCAGGAATATTGCCGGTTACAACGGACAATGACGATCACGATATGGTCGCTTCCACTTATATCCGTGCAGTAGCCAAGTATACGCTCGTGGAGACCGTTTGTTCCTGAAATGCCTGTGAGAATTATCCGATGTATCGCCAGACTGCCACGAGGCGACTCAACACCTCTACGTTTGAGGCGTCACACATGATTGGATCCATCTGGCTATTCTCGGGCTGCAGGCGGATCTTAGCGCCTTCCCTGTAGAACCGTTTCAGAGTCGTTTCCTCTTCAAGCTTCAGCCGGACAGCCGCTGTCTGACCGTTCTCAACTCGACTCGTCTGCTCCATGATCACGAGGTCCCCGTCTGCGATTAGGGCATCGATCATGGATTCGCCCTTGACCTTTAGCGCGTACAGGCCTTCTCCCGATCCGGTGATGGATTGTGGAAGATCGATAGTCTCAATGCTCTGAGAATCGGCCGATGGCAACGGGAACGGGTCTCCTGCTGCTACTGTGCCAAGTAGGGGAATCGCAACCGTATCTGAAAAATCCGTTCGCTGACCGCCACGATTTACCAGCTGTAAACCTCTTGATACCTCAGCATCTCGGTTGAGGAGCCCTTTCTCAGTGAGAGCGCGAAGGTTGTAATCAACTACCGAGGTCGAGCTAATCTCACATCCGGCCTGAATGTCTCGGATAGTCGGCGGGTACCCGTACTCGTCCATGAATTCCTCGATGAAATCAAGGATTCGCTGCTGTCTTTCAGAGAGCTCTCGCATCTACTTGTCCGTTCGTGGAATGTCGATTGGTAAAACGGTTTCCCTCGACATTTGTCGAGCACATTCCGCACTAATGTTCTGAAAGCTAGCAATGCCCGGTGAGTGTGTCAACGCGACGGTGGCGCACTTAAAGCGTCGTTAGAAGTTGTTCAACCGAAACAGGCGACACGGCCATGAGGTAAAGACCGAGGTTCGACAGCGCACCTTCTGGAGTGAAGCGGAGCGCTGCCGATTAATGCTCGCCTGGACCGTGATTGTGCCCGGCGTGGTCCTGCACATGACCCTGTTGGCCAGTAGGATCATGCTCACCGTGGGAGTGCCCGTTGTGAGCATTGGCAAGCTCTTCGTGCGAATCGCCGAACGAGATCCCTTCAAGGGTTTTAGGAGGGTCTTCGGGACCTTCAGCCTCACCGAACGAGACGTAATGAGGTGGTGGGTCGTTGAACACAAGGTAAGCAGAACGGGACGATGCGGAAAGCCGTTCGGCGGCGCCAAACCAAACCACGTCTGGCCCATTTAGCAATTGCGTCGGGCCACCACTTGCTTCGCCACGGAGGCGATCACCTATCGGCTCACCATTTTGCTCTCCGACGCCCCATTGCACCACACCCTCGTAGTCGCTTGGCAGGACAAATCGCCAGTGACGGACAAAACCAGAATGCGGTCTTACTTCAACTGCGACGTGATTTTCCACGCCGTTGTAGGGGTGATGAACACTCCAAGCGTAATGAGTCCGGGGTTCACCCGGCCCCGGGCCTTGTGCATGTCCATGATCCGGATGCGTCAATGTTATCGGTGCCCCGGGCTAGGAGGCCTGGTCTGCGCGTGCCCGATTCAAATGCCGAGCTAGACGGGAGATTCGCCGTGCCGCGTTGTTCTTGTGAACTACACCCTTACTCGCCGCTATGGCAAGCGCACTCTTTGCCGCGGCCACCGCGGCCTGAGCCTCTTCCGACGCAGGGTCTTGATCGATAGCGTCACGTGCTGCAGCAACCCTGTTGCGTGCAAGAGACCGAATTGGTCGGTTGCGCTCTGTTTTGCGTTCTGCGACTCTGCGGGCCTTCGCTGCGGGCATTTTTCGTTCGTTCTCCTCAGAAAAACACGGCGCCTTGCGCCGCATTTCGGAACCGGGACACTATCTATGCCACCGGTTTCCAAATTGGTTACTTGTGGGCTCAATCAGCCTAGAATTTGGACCGATTATTCAGCGCCCTGCCTCTGGACAGATTGCACGCCAGGAACTGCATTCAATCGTGCGCACAATCTCGTCAACTGGTCAACCCCACTAGTGTACACCGTGAGTTCAACCATCGAGCGGCCGTAGATCTGTTGCTCACTAGAGTGAATACGATGGATGTTTGCCTTTTCACGGGACACCACAGCGGTCAGATCACTCAACAGCCCAACCCTGTCCCCGGCGTCTATCTGGAGACGTGAGGGGTAGCGCTCAGCCAGATGGCCCCATGCGACTTCGACGGATCGTTCTGGCTCTAGACGTGCTCGCAAATTGGGGCATGTCTGCAAATGAACCGTGACGCCGCGTTCTCGAGTTATGTATCCGGTGATCGCATCGCCGTACACCGGAGAACAGCAACGTGCCAACCTCGTGAGGGCCTGTCCGATCGTTTGGTCGTTGGAGAGGACAACAACGCCTTGGCGTGACTTGTTATCGTCCAGCTCTTTGTGCGCCAGATCCGGATCGCTTGAGATATCAGTAAGCCCGCGAACAATGTCGGCCGGCTGGATCGCTCCGTTTCCAAGAGCTTCAGCCAGCTCATCGGTTGACTCGAATCGAAGGGTTGCTGCAATCTCCTCTTCGGGGGTGGACGATTGCAACTGGGTCACCTGTCTCCTCAGCAATTCACGACCACGCTGAACATTCTCCTCACGCCTTTGCCGCTTGAACCATGTGCGAACTTTTTCTCGTGCACTTGCTGTGACAATGAAGCCGAGATCCGGGTTCAGCCAGTCCATGCTCGGGCCACGTTCACTACGGGATTTGCGGATTTCCACGGTGTCGCCGTTCTCAAGCGCCGTGTTGAGCGGCACGATTTGCCCGTTCACCGAGGCTGCGACCGCGTGGTGGCCTAGGTCGGTATGAACACGATATGCAAAGTCCAGTGGGGTCGATCCGCCCGGCAACTCTTTGATCTCACCCGTCGGAGTGTAGACATACACTTGGTCCCGGAGAATGTCGGTCCGCACGGTGTCCAGGTACTCGCTGTCGCCCTCCAGCTCTTTCTGCCAGTCAAGTAGCTGTCGAAGCCATGACATTCGTTGTTCAAAGTTGTCGTCGGAGTCGCTATCGCCCTCTTCTTTGTACGCCCAGTGAGAGGCCACGCCGTTTTCGGCGAGGTCATGCATACGTCGGGTGCGGATCTGTACCTCAACGGGAGCGTTCTCTTCGCACATGACCGAAGTATGGATCGACTGGTACAGGTTTTCTTTTGGGCTGGCGATGTAGTCGTCAAAATTCCCTGGGACGGGTCGCCACAGTTTGTGAACGATCCAAAGGACGCGGTAACACTCTTCCTCTGAGGACACGAGTACTCGGAGAGCAGTCAGGTCCTGGATGTCGTTGAACTGGCGGCCTTGTTCTGCGTAGCGGTGCATCTTTTGATAAATGCTGTAGAGATGCTTCGGGCGTCCGTGGACTTCGGCCGGGATATTGTGCTCATCCAGTTCGCCCTGAAGAATCATCATGACGCGCTCTGTGTAGTCCTCCCGCTCGGCCCGTTTCCGTTTGATCAGCCTGTAAACGGATCGGTACTGACGGGGCTGCAGGTGCCGGAACGCTTCGTCCTCTAGTCGCCATTTAAGGTCCCAGGCTCCGAGTCGATGCGCCAGAGGGGCGTAGATATCAAGCGTTTCTCTCGCGATTGCTATACGCCGGTCGTGCGTATGTGCGTCCAGGGTCCGCATGTTGTGCAGGCGGTCCGCCAGCTTTATGAGGACGACTCGGACATCTTCCGCCATGGCCACAAGCATCTTGCGCATGCTCGCTGCCTGTCGTGCGGTTCGCTCGTCTTGTGGGATGTCGCGATCGAGCGCGAAGTTTGGTGCGTTGACCCGATCGCCTCTTGTGAGGACATCGATCGAGTTCATTTTTGTTACGCCGTCGACCAGCTTTGCGACCTCGTCGCCAAAGCGATCTTCGATATGCTCCCGGGTGATTTCGCAATCTTCGATCACGTCATGCAAGAGGGCAGCGGCCAGTGTCGTAGCGTCCATGCGACGTTCTGCAAGGAACTCCGCCGTCGCTATCGGATGTTCGACATAGGGTTCGCCGGAAAGGCGTGACTGCCCTGCATGGGCATTCGTCGCGAATTCGAGTGCGCTCCGCACAAACTCCGCGCGATCATCCGCGAGATAGGAGTCGATCTTTGTCAGGAGCGTTGTGGCTGGCATATGTGTCTCAATGACCACGGGGCGGGTGTTCAGAGCAACGGTACCACTCAGATCACCCATTCTGGGTTGTCTAATTTTACGATGTCGGGAAGCTGACTCCAAGTGGGCGTTACTACGGCGAGTTTTCGGTCTATGGCCTGGACACGTGGGCCAACACACGTGCGAGTTCGTCGCGGTCGAACATCGGAAGCGCTTTATCGACGCCTTGAGTGCGGAGCATTAAGCCGTCTTCAGGCAGTCTGATCTCGCCGATATCGACCGCCGGAGTTCCAGTTTTATTCACGGCATCGATCACATCCGATGCTCTTTCGGGTCTGGCCGTTATGAGTAGTGCTCCCGATGAGATCAGTCCCCATGGATCTACACGAAGTGTCGCACATAGCTCTGCGGTCTCTTGGAAGACAGGGACGGCATCCTTGTTGATTATGACGCCGGTTGTTGAAGCTGTTGCGACTTCGGCCAGCGCCGTTGCGAGCCCGCCTTCTGTGGGGTCGTGCATGGAGGTCACGCCTCCTGCGGCATGCGCCGCCCGCGCCTCTGGCACCACGCTGATCCCAGGCTCGTAAAGGTAGTTTGCGGCCCGGTCTATCACATCCGGGGCTACTCCGGCGCTCATGAGCTGTGTGCGCATCTCTCGTGCGAGTAGAGATGTCCCTTCTATAGCGATACCCTTCGTAAGGATCACCCGGTCGCCCGGGCGGGCGCCTGCCGTCATCACCTCGTCGCCCTTAGCCACCTCGCCCAGCATCGTTCCCGAGATGATCGGACGGGGCAGATCGAGTGTGATTTCCGAATGGCCGCCGATCATGGTGACGCCGAGCGCGTCGCACGCTTCTGAAAGCTGATCGAATACGCGTTCCACCTGATCCGGTGTGGTACCGACGGGAAAGAGCGCTGTAGCCAGGAACCACTTCGGTACTGCGCCGCAACATGCGATGTCGTTAGCGTTCACTTGGACCGTGTACCAGCCAATCAGGTCGGTCGCGAAGGTTACGGGATCGGTCTTGGCCACAAGTAGTGTGTCGCCAAAATCCACGAATGCGGCGTCTTCACCAACACCGGGCCCCATGATGACCCGCTGGTCGTCGCGACGGATTTTCGCTAGTAGACGCGACAGTAACTCGCCGGGCAATTTGCCGGCGGGCAGGCCTTCGTTAAGCGAGTTGGGACTATCTGAACTCAGGGTTCATTTCCTCTGGATAAGCATCACTCAATCAGTGATCTCCGGTGGTCCCGGGAATTGGTGGACGATCACATGGACGATTGTAAGGCCCGCTCAGGAGCATTCTCCGAATATTGCCGTTCCCGTCCTACAATCAATGTTGTTGGCCTCTACTACTAGCCAGAAAGTCCTCAATATGCCTGAGATGACCGGCGCTGAAGCCCTCCGACGATCGCTTGAAGCGGAGGGCGTGGACACGGTGTTCGCTCTCCCTGGTGTCCAGATCATGTCGGCTTTCGACGCCCTTCATGACAGCCAATCCATCCGGTTGGTTAGTACACGCCACGAGCAGACGACGGCGTACATGGCGGACGGATATGCCAGGGTGGCGCGTAAGCCCGGAGTGGCTCTCGTAGTGCCCGGGCCCGGCGCCCTGAACGCCTCGGCGGCGATCGGGACGGCCTACGCTTCTTCGTCTCCCGTGCTTCTCATATCCGGCCAGATCCCAAGTGACTCGCTCGGCAAGGGTGAGGGGCAACTGCACGAAGTTGAAGAACAGCTTGATATTTTCAAACCGATCGTCAAATGGAACACTCGCGTATCTTCGGTAGCTGGAATACCGGGTGCTATTCACGAGGCTTTCAAGCAGATGACGACCGGTCGGCCGAGACCGGTGGAGGTGGAGATCCCTCCGGACATCCTTGCTGCTACTGGTGATGTGGAATTACTGGAGGCGGAACGTTACCCGGTTAAGCAGCCAAATGATGACCTTATTGCTCGTGCCGCCGAGGCGCTTGCTGGCGCGGCTCGGCCTGCCATTGTTATTGGTGGCGGTACGTTGCGCGCAGAGGCGGGGCCAGAGGTTGCCGCCATCGCTGAGATGCTGGGCGCTCCTATTGTGGGGACGCAGCAGGCGAAGGGCGTTGTGCCAGCGAGCCATCCTCAGTACGTCGGTGTTCACTATGCGCAAGTCGGCGTCAGCGGTGAATTACTTGGCGATTCCGATGTAATCCTGGTTGCTGGAACCCGTTTTATGGTGCCGGGATTCAAGGCCAAGGACGGCCAGACCATCATCAAGATTGACGTCGATCAACGAGAACTGGATAAAGACCATGGCACGACTGTCGCCATCAATGCGGATGCCAGAGCGGGGCTGGGGGCGATTGGTGCGGCACTGCGTGCCCGCGGCGTTGAGGATGCGCGGGGTCGCAACAGCGAACGGGCTGCTGAATATCGAACCAAACTAAAAAAATTTATGGACGATGAGGCGCCGGAGCAGATGGCGTGGGTGAACGCGGTCCGGGCGGCGACCGATGACGATGCCGTCGTGATCTCCGGGATGACCAATATCGGTTACTGGAGCCATCTCGCGTATGAGGTCGAGGAGGGTGGAGAGTTCATCACATCTGGCTACTTCGGTAATCTTGGATTTAGCTTCCCGACTGCATTGGGGGCCAAGATCGCGGCGGGAGATCGTGCCGTGGTCGCTCTATGTGGCGACGGAGGCTTTATGTATGCCCCTCAGGAGCTGGCGACAGCGAAGCAGCATGGCATCAATCTTGTGGTGGTTGTGTTCGACAATGGCGCCTTCGGAGCGTCGCGCTGGGACCAGGAGCATCGTTATGGCAACCGGGAGATCGGTACGGAGTTCTTCAACCCGGACTGGGACACGCTTGCTGCCGCGTTCGGTATTCGATCACAAGGCGTGGACACCCCCGATACATTGAAGGCAGCGTTGAGGGAAGCCGTGGTTTTGGAGGAGCCGTCATTGATTCATGTCACTCTTCCGGTGATGGCCCCACCCTTCCAGCTCGTTTGATTGCGATAAACCAGTAGCCTTCCGTCTGATCTGCGCCTGACTCGAGTTCTGTTTGCGTCGTCGGAAGCGAAGGCAATACACATTTGTATTGCCTTCGCTATGATCTCCCATTGAATATGTATGTACGAACGAATACTTTCGCCCGTACGCATATAACCTGTTTAGCTTCAATATGTAAGGTATATGGGTGCTTTGCGCGGGTTGGAATAGTCTGATATTCACCATTGACATCGCACGGACGAACGTTCAAACTTGTGCATACACTAAATGGTGTTCGTGCGTACGAAGCGGACGAGAGTTTGACTTATGACTGGGTTCAACCGACGTGTTGAACTCGTGTGAATAAAGGACTTCCAAGGCGAAATGACGAACGGAATACCCTATTTTCTATCCCGAAGAACGATTTTGATGTCGCTGGCCCTGGCAACGGTCCTGATTTTGGCGATTGCGTGTTCTTCTGACGATAAAAGTGACTCCTCTGTGAGTTCGACCTCCGCTGCCACAGCCGCACCAGAATCTGCGGCCGCTGCCACAGCCGTACCAGCATCTGCGGCCTCCAGTAGCGCTCCTGCCGAATCGGAAATTGGTGGGGAGCTGGTCATATATTCGGGTCGCAGCGAGTCCCTCGTGGATCCGCTTATCAAGATGTTTGAAGAAGCGACTGGAATCGATGCGCAGGTCAACTACGGGAAGACTGGTGCACTGGCAGCCACGCTCCTTGAGGAAGGTGATCGGTCACCTGCGGACGTGTTCTTTGCACAGGACCCGGGCGGACTTGGCTCGGTCATCGATATGGTTGGACCTCTCGACGCGGACCTGATTGCGCGAGTGCCGGACTGGGCACGTTCGCCTGACGATCTGTGGGTAGGTGTTTCAGGCCGTGCGCGGACCGTCGTTTACAACACCGATAAGCTGTCACCGGAAGATTTGCCGGAAACCTTGGATGGTTTCACGGACCCGTCATGGAAAGGCCGTATTGGGTGGGCACCCACCAACGGTTCATTCCAGGCGATGGTGACTGGTATGCGGATTGTTTGGGGAGAAGACCGCACACGTGAATGGCTTGAAGGCATCGTTGCAAACGAGGCCACGGTTTATGCTAAGAACACCCCGACTGTGGCAGCAACTGGTGCTGGTGAGGTCGAGGTTGGGTTTGTGAACCACTATTACCTGCACCGCTTTCTTGCGGAAGAGGGTGATGGTTTTGCTGCACGAAACTACTTCCTCCCCGGCGGCGGACCTGGTTCAGCGGTACTTGTGGCCGGCGCAGCAATCCTGAAGACGGCCGAAAATGGACCTCAGGCAAACCGTTTCCTGGAGTACTTGCTAAGCGAGGAAGCCCAGACCTACTTTGCTGAAGAGACGTATGAGTACCCGCTGATTGATGGCGTGGCTCATTCGGAATTGCTTCCAGGGTTAGACACCCTCAATACGCCAGATATTGACATATCTGATCTTGGGGACCTCGAAGCAACTCAGAACCTTCTACAGGAGGCCGGCGCATTGCAATAAAAAATAAAGAGCGACAGCCTGTGGGTCCGGGACCATGA
>JAAZYK010000260.1 GCA_014239685.1 Dehalococcoidia bacterium
CACTCTATATCGACATCCAACTCGGCAAACTTATGCCGCACTTGCGGGTCTTCCGACAAAGGACGTCCGTCTGACCCTGTCTGTTCCCTGGCGAATTCGGTCAACTCGTTAAAAATTCGACGACCGTTGGCGGAATACTGGACACCCGAGCGTTCAAAGTCGAGCAGTGTAGCGCCGATGTACCAGCCACGATCTCGTTCCCCGACTAGCGCATCCTTCGGGATGTGCACGTCCTCAAATATTGTCTGGTTGAAGTGGTGTGATCCCGCCATGTTGATGATGGGTCGGACTTCTATTCCGGGGGTGTGCATGTCCGCCACAAAAAAGCTGATGCCCCGGTGTTTGGGCGCATCTTGATTCGTACGGCCGAGGAAGAATATCCAGTCAGCCCGGTGGGCCATTGAAGTCCAGATCTTGCTGCCGTTCACCACCCAGCCGTCGTCGGTCTCGTCGACTCGAAGTTGAAGGGAAGCCAGGTCCGAGCCCGAGTCCGGTTCAGAGTAACCCTGGCACCATTCGACTTCACCACGGGCTACTGGAGGAAGAAGCGTTCTGCGCTGTTCCTCAGACCCATGGATCATAAGGGTCGGCCCAAGCATTTTGATGGCGGATCCATCGATGCCCGGGCAACGGGCGTGTGACATTTCCTCGTTGAAGACAACTTGCTTCATGAATGACGCACCCTGACCGCCGTACTCTTCCGGCCATGCCAGTGTCAGCCATCCCTTATCCGCCAACTTGCTCCGCATTACGCGGGTCAATTTCCAGCCTTCCTCACTGTCCTCATCGATGCCGTTCCAGTCGTCGGGAAGCTGTTCGGTCAGCCAGTCACGTACCTCCGCACGAAACTCTTCTTCCTCGGTCGTGAAGGCGTATCTCATTGAGTGCTCCGTAGCATATTGAACGGGTGAGTAGCTAGTTCTGTCGAGCCAAGGCGATTAGCCTCGCGGCAGTCCCAGCCCACGGGTGGCGATGATGTTCTTCTGGATCTCGGTCGTACCGGCAAAAATGGTGTGTGCCACGACAGACATCTGCATTTGCGGATATCGACCGTCGATCGGTGCAAAC
>JAAZYK010000261.1 GCA_014239685.1 Dehalococcoidia bacterium
TGATACGTCCCGATTATCTCCTACCACCCAATACTCTTGTGATCCCAAGGTAAACGGACCTTCATTCACATTAAAGCCAAGCCCTTCCCAGTTAAATTCATCTATAAATTCTCGGCCATTTACATAAATGATACCCCTCTTTATCTCCACAACTTCATAAGGAAGAGCAACGACGCGTTTAACTAAAAACTCCCCGAATTCCCAGTGCCAAAAAGCTATCACATCTCCCCGATTAGGACTCTGTAGATCATAGGATAGCTTATCAACGAGAATAACGTCCTTATCATCAATAGACGGGTCCATAGATGCTCCATCCACGAGAAAGACCCGATACCCAAACCTAAAAACCCCCGCCAAAATAACAACTAATATCAAAAGCCTGATTCCCCACCAAATATCTTCTTTTTTAAATTTAAAATTCATTTTATTGCCCTAGTTAGACCCCCTTATCATAGTAATAAATACATAAAAAAAAATTAATTAACTAATAATTTTTTGGTGTAATTAGAGGTAAGCTTATGATGGATGCACAAATTATTCTAAATATTGCCTTTGGCACGATTATGTTTCTGGGTGGGTGGCTAATGAAGCTTATCTTGGGTCACATCAACGAAATCAAATCAAATCACGAAAAATTACTTATAAAACATATTGAGGATATGGAGTCTCTCCTAGAGAAACACACCAACCTAGCCCTCTCGATGCCAGAGAAGTATGTCTCCAAAGATGACTTCCAAACCTTTGTCGAACGCATAGACCATCGATTTAACAGGATTGAAGAAAAACTCGACAATCTTCTTAAAAAATAGTTTCATTCTTCGGGCAGAAGGCATATAATGAGATATGCTGTCTATTTATAGTACTGCTTTTAATGTAATTAAAAATAATTTTGATTACAAAGACGCAGTTAAAAACTTCTGTCTCTTCGCCCAAGAGGTAGTTAT
>JAAZYK010000262.1 GCA_014239685.1 Dehalococcoidia bacterium
GGAACTATCTCCTCGGACGTCCCCCAGGCGTGATAATCGCTGCCGCCGACTGGTATAAGGCCACTACGTTTGGCGACTTCAAGCCGCCGTTCCCGATCGCTCGTTCCGTACTTCGGCGCGAACACCTCTATCCCGTCCAGCCCCTCGTCCACCAGGAAACCGAGAATGCGTCTTAGCCCCTTCACAGTCTGGGGGTGTGCCAGTGTGGCCGTAGCCCCGATCGAATGCAGAAATCGAACGCCATCGCCCGGTGTCGGTTTGGGTCGTTTGACCCGGGCAAGGCCGTCGTTGCCGAGGTAGCGCTGGAAGGCATCTTGTGCGTTTTTGACGTAACCCGCTTCGGCCATCGCGCGAGCAATATGTGGCCTGCCCACCGCGCCGTCGGCTATCTCCATCACACGTTCCCAACTGATGTGTATGCCCAGTTCTCCTAGCCTAATCACCGTGGCTTCTGCAGCCTCGATGCGTCCATCACGCAGGTGGGAAAGAAAGTTTTGCAAGCCCGGGGCAGAGGGGTCCACAAAATGGCTGATCAGGTGGACATCTGATTCGCCATCTTCCGTCCCCAATTCTATTCCAGGGATCAAGGTCAAGTGGGGATGGCGTGCCGTTGCCCTGCGCGCCTCGTTTATTCCTTCGGTCGAGTCGTGGTCAGTAACCGCCACGATCCTCAGAGAGGTACCTGCAACCTGTTCGATCAATTCGGTAGGTGAAAGCTGTCCGTCAGACGCGGTCGTATGAAGATGAAGATCGACCACGGGCGGAACGACACCACCGGCGTTATTTTGGATAGACGAACTCAACGCATAATCCGTATCAGTAGTTTCCGTTTGCTCAGCACATCACGGGAATCAACCATGATGTTTCAGGCAGAACAGAAGCAACAGGATACAGGCACTCCGGATATTTCACCGCCAGATTTCGACCCGTTGAAAATGGCACC
>JAAZYK010000263.1 GCA_014239685.1 Dehalococcoidia bacterium
CCACACCCACAACGAACCGAATCACGATACATGAGACGATCCGCAGTGCAGGCGTTTAAAACTACGCAACGAAGATGATGATGATCGCCACCACCAACGCGTAAATGGCGATTGCTTCAGCGAACGCGATCGCAAGGATCATGTTTTGCTGGATAACACCGCTGGCCTCCGGATTGCGGCCAAGGGCTTCCATCGCCTTGCCGGCCAAAATGCCGATACCCATGCCCGGGCCAATGGCCCCAAGTCCGATGGCCAGTCCGGCAGCAAGTGTGGTCAGATCCAAGCTTTCCATTTCGTTACCTCTCCTGCAGAGTTCTACGATTAAACGTTCGGTCACGGGCACCACAGGTTGGAACTCTCCAACATGTTGACTGATGCACCGACAGAGTCAAATAAAGCGCGTCGACGCTAGTGCTCCTCCTCGGCATGTCCAAGCGATGCCATCACTCCGAACACAAGGGTGAGCATAGCGAAGATGAAGCCCTGGATAACGCCGACGAACAGCTCTAGGCCGATAAACGGAATAATCCCAATCAGCGGGAACAAGAATGCCATGGCGACAAGCAGAACTTCGCCGGCGAACATGTTTCCAAAAAGACGAAAGGTGAAACTGATCGTACGGGCCAATTCACCAATGATTTCTAGTATCCCGACAAAGAAATAGATCGGACCTTGCTTAAGGTTAATGAACTTGCCGCCATATCCGCGGAATCCCAGTGATCGGAATCCCCAGATCTGGACAGTAATCATCGCCACCAGAGCAATAGCCAGGGTGTTGTTCACGTCCGTGTTAGCACCACGGAGATACGGGACGATGATCCCGACATTCTCAGGATCATGTAATTCCCGCAGTTCCGGGTGTTCTTTAACGGCGGTTTCAGCGCCGATTGTTTCGAACAAGGATTCGTTGAAATCTTTATC
>JAAZYK010000264.1 GCA_014239685.1 Dehalococcoidia bacterium
ATAGCGCTAACAGCATCGCCGGTATCCGGCACAGCCATGATCACACCTTGGGTGATGCGACCGGTCTCCCGTACTTCGTTCAGGTGGACCCGGATGACCTGCGCCTTCTCCGTCAAGATGAGGACCGTATCATCCCCGTCGACCTCGCGGTCTACCACCTGTGCAGCGGCTACTCGACCATTCTTGCGAGCGATCTTGAGGGTTATGAGACCCTTGCCACCCCGCTTCTGCTGCCGGTATCGACGCATCTCCGAAAGTTTTCCATAACCTCGCCGGGTAACCACAAGAAGCGAACCGGTTGGGCTGACCACGTCTGCCGAGACAATCTTGTCGTTGTTCTGCAGCGTCATGCCTCGCATACCACCCGCAGCGCGCTGACGCGCCCGGATATCGGTGCTTGGAAAGCGGATCGCCATTCCCTGTTCAGACACCATGATGATGTCTTCTTCAGGGGTGGCGAGGATCACGGACTGCAATTCGTCACCCGGCTTCAGGTTGAAGGCGTTAAGCCCACCCCTCCTGATGTTAGCGATCTCGGGCAGGTGCATACGCTTGACCTGCCCGGCGACGGTCGCCATTACCAGGTACTTGTCTTCTCTGAGATCTGACACGGTCACTACCGCATTGACGTGTTCACGCGGTTCCAGGTTGATGATGTTCGCCACGGGGGTGCCGCGTGACGTTCTTGACGCATCCGCGGCAAGCTCAAACGCACGGCTAGCGAAGACGCGACCGCGATCGGTGAACATCAAGAGGAAGTCGTGCGTATCCGCGACCCTGAGGTGCGGAGTAACGTCATCCTCTTTCGTCATTCGCTGACCCTTGACGCCCTTACCGCCGCGGTGCTGTGACC
>JAAZYK010000265.1 GCA_014239685.1 Dehalococcoidia bacterium
TCATTAGGGGTATTAAATACCCACTCACCCTCATCCGTAAAGCGCCTCCATTCGTGCTCTTTTAACTGTTGGGGTTGATAAGAAAGCAGATCACCAGATTCATGAAAGTTGAAACAAATAGGATATTCTTGTATTTCCCACCATTCGTTTTCAAACTTTTCCCTTTCGAAGGCAGGCGCAAATTCGACGCAGGATAATAAGAAACAGCATAATATATGTCTCACTTTATCCCTTTAGATAATTGTGATAACACAGTGCAGCTAATCCTGTAGATACTCCGAACCAAATCCAGCTTCCGCTAATAATAGCGGCAACAGCACACACAGCATTAATGACCGAGCACCACAAGCTGACGTTTCTTGAACTTAAAAATTCTCTCATTTTATTCTCCTTAATTAAATGGTGGAAGCGGCGGGAGTCGAACCCGCGTCCACGATACCTCAAAAGGCAAGTCATTCACAAGCTTAGTTGGTTTTTATCAACTACCAACAAAATTAGACGGCTATAATCTAATGCTGACCGTCCTGTTGCATTAGATGGTTTGATTTTTACAACTTGTCTGTTGTTTTTGATTAGATTGGATAGAAGGCTCTAATCAGCCTCCTCGATTAAGCCGCTAAGCGTGCTGCTTCGAAGTGTGTGTTGTTATTTGCAACTATTATTTTGAACTTTTAAGGTTGTATCTTACCTACTTGCACTCGACTTCATCCTTACCCTGTCGAAGCCATTTCGCTCCCTTTTCTTACTTTCTTGACTATAATCCCTACTGGGGTTCCATCGTCACCGTCAAGCCAAATGACAATTTCTTCTTTTGATTTCTCTCTATATTGTTTTTTAATA
>JAAZYK010000266.1 GCA_014239685.1 Dehalococcoidia bacterium
TTTCGAAATCTTTGAGGTCAGTACTGACCCAGGGATGCTCGATGGCGGGAATGCCGTGAAAGCAGAGCACGGTGATCTTTCCGTCCTCGGCCTGATCGATCGCCCATTTGAGGTCTTTCATTTTCCAATCGGGTCCTGCGTAGCCGGTGGTGGGAACAAGCAGCGGATCGTCGACTTTGGGATCATAGGCCGGACCTCTCGCTCCTTTGCCGGGGTCTTTGTATTCGGGCCCCACGCCGCGTCGGGCAAAAAGAAAACCATGCTTCTCCAACACCTTCACGGAGGCATGATTGTTATGAAACCCAGGGTAGCAGAAAGTCACCGGCTTGGTGATTTTGTTTTCAGCACAACGCTTGTCGATGTGTGCGAGCGATGCCGCTAACTCCTCTGATTCCAAGTGACTGACGTTGCGGTGATGCTGGGTGTGGTTTCCAATCTCATAGCCCATCTCGTGGAGTTGCCGAATCTGCTCCCAGGAGAGATAGTTCTGCGGGTTCTTGAGAAAGCCCAATCCCTCGGTGACATAGAAGGTTGCTCCAAATCCGTGCTTCTTGAGGACCTTGGGGACGTTGGCGAAGTCGGACTTGTTGCCGTCGTCGAAGGTCAGGACCACGAGATTGTCCGGGATTGGGAGCAATTGACTGGGCGGCTGCAATTCTTCACCCGTCTTGCCGCCGTGTTTACGGAGGAGGTTGGTGGTTTTGGGTTGTTCGTTAAGGATGGTCCAATCTAGCGGTGTATCGTCAGCCAGTGTCTTTGCATTCACATTTGCACCATTCGCGATCAGCAATTCGGCGAGTTCCTTGTGACCTTTAATAGC
>JAAZYK010000267.1:0-526 GCA_014239685.1 Dehalococcoidia bacterium
ATGTGTATAATAAATATGGGGGCGTTCTGGATTCGATTTAGTTCCTAACGCCAAATTGCAAGCGGAGGATGATGGTTGGCCTCCAAAAAAAACTATCAAGGCAATTCAACTGCCAATAATAATGTTGATATGGCTCCTTCACTTGACGAAGCTGACGCGATTCTCGCTAAGTTTGGTTGGGCTGAAGAGGCTGCTGTAGCTGCGTAAGCTACCCGTCCTACTCTGGATGCTCGTTAAGGGGCTAGGGCGACGACAGCGAGCAAAAAAAGCTAGGAATGGTGAGGAGTCTAGTCTAAATAAAGTGCCTCCAACCTCGTGTGTAGTTGTCAGTGACGAAGCACGAAAACCAATACTGACTATGCTTGTAGAAGTTTGAGCCGATGGCTCTAAAGACGCGGGTTCGACTCCCGCCGCCTCCACCATTTTTTTATTTTTTTAATTTTCCAATTATATCAGTTTTTTGGATTATCCCATACCAAGAATAGTCCCTATTGTCTCCGATTATCCAATACTCGTCTTCTCTCAG
>JAAZYK010000267.1:536-793 GCA_014239685.1 Dehalococcoidia bacterium
TTATCATATGCATAGATGACCTTTCCTGTTTCTGAACTCTTTATCACTTCCCCCTTGCCGTTTGTTAATAGTGCCCCGATCTTTGTTTCTGTAAATTTGTCTTTCCATTCTTTCCCATTGACATAGATTACCCCCTCTATAACCTCTATAGTGTCACCCGGTATGCCAATTATTCTTTTTATTAGAAAATCTTGATCTATATAATCATAACAAACTATTATGTCTCCACGCTTTGGGTTATCAAGGTCATAAGAAAG
>JAAZYK010000268.1 GCA_014239685.1 Dehalococcoidia bacterium
TCGGAGCCGAAGCGTGTAAGCTCGCTGAGTGATATCCTGTTGCGGCATTGTTATCTCCTCCTGAAACCGCTTGTCTATTTCCCGAGATCATTGGAGCAAGTGCGCGCGGTATCGCTATTTCCTTCAGCGCTACCCTTCCGAGCCCAATCGTCCACTTCGGAGAGCCTGAATCGCAGCAGCCAATCCGCAACGAATCGTTGGCAACCTGCGGGCGGGGGAGCAGCAACTTTATCGATATCGACCTAACCTTCCTACAGTCATCTCGCTCAGCTTCTCTTCAATATAAACAGGGAGTCGGCCCGGAGATCGATACCGTTTGTGTTTTGAAGGTTGGTGGAGGCGGCGGGAGTCGAACCCGCGTCCGCAAAGCTTCCGCCCTCGGTTCTACATGCTTAGCCGTAGCCCTAGTGTTTAGCCTTGGGCGGTCCGCACGGCTGGGCCGTTCCGCGGCGATCCCCTGGGTTTTAGCAACGGCGCCTGGGGCAGGCGTCGCCGCGATCTTGTGTGGATGACCTCCTTACCGGACGCACAAGCACGTTCCGGAAGCAGGCTGGCCGGTACTAAGCGGCCAGTGCGTAGTTGTCGTTGTTGGCAACTATAGCTTTGCAACAGCTTTTACGAGGATGTTGCCTTCTCGGCATGCTCCTTGGGGTTCCAGAATCACGTCGAAACCAGAACGCCCCCTTGTCTCTAAATGGGTCGTAGTATCTGGTCCCAGTCTAAACTTTGCAAGACGCAAAAGTCCACTCCTCCCGCTCTCCTCTCCCCCGCTTCTCGACGTTTCT
>JAAZYK010000269.1 GCA_014239685.1 Dehalococcoidia bacterium
ATATGAAAAACACTGGCATACGCCATATATGTATGAATTAGAATATGGCTTTTATCGTGTTTGAGTGATCATCTGCTGGCCAGAAACCGTCTGTAAAAAAATATGGCAGAGCAGAATGGAGAACGATTCCCATCGCCATTGCAAGCGCCCGCAGTGCATCCAGGCCGTGATACCGGATGACGTCTGGCTGAAGTTCAACATCCGGAGATACGCTGAGAGATTCGGCGGTTTCTGCTGGGCTTTGATCTCTCGACATGATTCAGAGTTTAAGTAGTTGGCTCAGGTGCTTTAAATAGCTTCAGGTGAGAGTGAACCCATCCAGAGTTGGTTTATAAAAATGGTCGGGGAGCCGGGATTTGAACCCGGGACCTCTTCGTCCCGAACGAAGCGCGCTACCGAGCTGCGCCACTCCCCGAATATGGATAAAGATTATATCTGTGCTGCTATGAATTCCGGGAAGATGTCTCTTGAGAGACCTAATGGATTCACCTTTGACAAATTTTGTTTATCAAACAGGTTTGACGATCCAGTCCGCTTCTTCACCTCGTACAACCCGTCCTGCGTTCTCCATTGTGAACTGGGCTGCATTGAGTTCTGATTCAAGGGCACGAGTTGCCAGGTGTGGAGTTACCACAACGTTCGGCATGGTCGGTAAAGGATTATCTGATTCGATTGGTTCGATCTCTGTCACGTCCAGGCCAGCTGCAAAAATTTCTT
>JAAZYK010000026.1 GCA_014239685.1 Dehalococcoidia bacterium
CCACAGAGGACGCTGAGACAAACTCAACCATGTGATGTGATCTCGTTGCTTCTCGTAGTACTGTAATTAAAGGTCGGGCCGCTACTTCGGTTTGACTCAGGGGCTGCCTTCGTTCCCACGTTGGTGGCCCCGTTTTTATTTCGGCGCAGAGCTCTGTGCTAATTCAGGATGGTAACTAGACCCGTCGTCCCATTGACGCTGATGGTCATGCCGTCTTTGATCGTCGACGTGGCCTTCGTAGCGCCTACGACTGCCGGAATGCCGTATTCACGGGCGACCACCGCGCAGTGGGCTAACGGACCGCCCGCATCAGTCACGACACCGCCTGCGATAGCAAAAAGCGGCGTCCAGGGTGGCGCGGTGGCGTAGGTGACGAGGATATCGCCCGGCGACAATCGGCTGGCTTCGCCCAACGAGAGGATCAATCTAGCAATGCCGGTGACCGCACCGGCGCTAGCGGCAAGGCCTTGAATGGTCGCGATACGGACGGGCTTGGATTCACCGGCAAGGGGTGGCGTAGCAAGTGTTGCGTCTCCGCCGATCACTGACGGGGGAAGGACGTGCATCCACTTCTGCCTGTCTTCCCGGCGTTGTGTGATCAGCGATTGATATTTGCGGCCAGGATGATTGGCGTGTTCCTTGATCTCATTTATGTGGAGATAAAAAATGTCATCTGCATCATCCAGAGCTCCGGCTTCCAGCAATAGCGTCCCGATCGCCTGGTGGGGCGTCCTGAGCGATGTATAGGCGCGCTGGTCGATGAAATAGTTGTGGTCCTCCATGAGAACCGTGTGCTGTCGCGCCCTTCGTTGACCGATCAAGAATTCGCCCAATACTGTCGGGTCGCTCAGACGAGATTCGACGTCCTCGGTCCGGGCGATTCGCGACGCGACAGCGCGCTTGTGTAGGACGGATGGGTTCTGGTCTTCAGCGACGTCTATGTAAGTACGGATTATGGACACTACAACGTCCGGGTCTTCACGCCAGGTCAAATATCCGACCTCGTAGTACGACTCGTTTCGCTGTCCCCAAGTTTCAAGAAATTCAGTCAGTTGGCACCTGAAAACCGGTCCCTCGGCAACCTCGTCGAGGTTGGCTAGGAATTCTTGTGTGGAGTGCGAACGTAGTAGATCAGCGACGGACGGCCGGTTGACGGCTTCGCGCGACAGCTCCCACAGGGCAACCGCTGATTTAACTGACATATTTGGCATGCCAGAGATCGATTCCACGGCAATGCGGGTTCCTTCGTCGCCAAACTTGTTGCGGCAGAATTCGTCGAACTGTCGCATCACCACACCCGCTAGTCCTGTTGAGAGCGTGTGCAGCTCGCCACATCTCCGCCACGCTATTTCGATTTGATCGTATCGGCTCAATAGATCCAGAAGTGAATCGTTCGGAGCGGCCCACTCCTGTATTTGACGGGTCAGAGCCTCGGTTTCGGGTAAATAGCTGGACTCCCAGAGATCGACAAGGCAATCGCTTCTTTCTTCGGAATCTCGTGCGGCAAGTTCCCGGTACTTCCCTGCGTTTTCAGGATCGACCTCCAGCCTGCGTGAAAATCCGTATCCGTTGGCGTACATCCGCTCTTCATGGAACGGTCGTCCGGTGGCATGCCCACCCCGGTACATCCCCTGTCGTTTTACGGTGATCAAATCCTGCGCTAGCGGAGTCAACGGAGTGGGGTTGTGGACCTGATCCCAACTCCATTGGTCTCGAGCGAGGTCAATGTGCGCCCAATCGACCGGAAACGGCGTTCCGTTCGGGCTTTGATATACGACTTGCTGTGTCATCTATTTGCATCGGGGCCCGCGTGCGGGCGGTTTTGGACTGAGGCCTGGACCAGACGAGTGATCGATACATCAAGGGAGTCGTCAGGTGACTTTTAGCAGATCGGATCATACAGCTAGCATTTAATGCCGGGCTGCCAATGGCGCTTAATAAGGACGACAGGCTCCAGAATTAAGTGACGCCACCGACCAGGAAGATGGGCACGGTCCATGAGCATTTCCAGCCGACCTCTACGGTCAACCTGAGAACTCAATGGGGTTCGCTCTGCTACATTCAGTACTGCGATGAAGTTAAACCCTGAAACACCTCCAGAATCTGCGGATCTTCGTGCGTATCTTCGCCACGAGATGGATCTGGCGGCGCTGTATCGTCGAATCGGGGACGCAGAATCTGATCCCAAGAAAGCGTCGGGATATGCCCGTCTTGCGGCCGAGGAGCTAGAGCACGCGCGCGAGTGGGCCGAGAATCTGGGAATAGACCCAGATTCGATACGGCAGTCCAACTTGAGCTTTCGTCTGAAGCTCGTCTGGTGGGCATCAAAACTCATCGGCTCAGAACGGGCGGTGTTGCTGCCGCTCCTCATACGTGGCGAGGAACGTGCCGTCGCTTCCTACGCCGCGCACCCATCTTTACGCGAGCTGGAGAACGATGCGAGGGCGCACGCAACAGAACTTGCGGAACTCGCCGGACCGGACGCCTTTGACGGAATACGCACGGTCATCAGCCGAAGGGCTAGTTCAAGCGGCAGCCTTCGTGCTGCAGTGCTCGGAATAAACGACGGACTCGTGTCCAACTTCAGCCTAGTAATGGGCGTCGCCGGTGGCACAAACGACTCCAACATCGTATTACTTGCCGGAATCGCCGGGTTATTTGCTGGAGCGTTTTCGATGGGCGCAGGCGAGTGGGTATCGATGCGCTCCCAGCGGGACATGTATAAGCACTTGATTCGATTCGAAGAAAGCTTGTTCGATAGGCATCCTGCGTTAGCGTCCGAGCAGATAGCCGAGATCTACGTTGGCAAAGGCATCGCAAAAGATCAGGCAGCGAATATCGCCAGCCAGCTGATGTCCAACAGGACCACGGCATTGGATACGCTTTCTCGGGAGAAGTTGGGCGTGGATCCGGATGAACTTGGATCACCATGGGCTGCCGCATGGAGTTCCATTTTGGCGTTCTCCGTTGGCGCTATATTTCCGGTCCTTCCGTTCATGTTCACCAGCGGTAACAAGGCCTCAATTGCCGCCGCTACCGCCTCCACAATCGCGCTGCTTATCGTGGGCGGAGTCATGGCGGCATTCACAGGAAATTCGATACTACGCGGTGGATTTCGCATGTTTGTCATCGGCGCAATAGCCGCCGCCGTGACCTTCGGAATCGGTAGCGCCGTCGGTGTGACGCTGGATTGAGCGGGAATGATATGCATGAATAGCCAAGACCTGTTTGGCTTTTACGCGGGTGTTCATGCCGGATACGTTCTATCATTCAGGTGATGGATCTTTCCCGCATACGCAATTTTTGCATCATCGCCCACATCGATCATGGCAAATCCACGCTTGCCGACCGACTGATGCAGGCCACCGGCGCCGTTTCGGACCGGGAGTTGAACGCGCAACATCTAGATTCGATGGATCTGGAACGCGAACGTGGAATAACTATCAAGGCGCAGGCGGTCCGGCTGGCCTACATCGGCGAAGACAAGTCTGAATATCAGTTGAACTTGATCGACACGCCCGGGCATGTGGACTTCACATACGAAGTTTCGCGAAGCCTGGCCGCTTCTGATGGCGCACTGCTCGTGGTCGATGCCACGCAGGGTATTCAGGCCCAGACGCTGGCCAACGTCTACCTGGCGATGGAGTATGACCTTCCGATCATTCCGGTAGTCAACAAGATTGACCTCCCGGCTGCTGAGCCTGAACGGGTCGCCAGCGAAATGGCGTCCGTGTTCGGATTCTCTGACGATGACTTTGTTTTCGTCTCAGCCAAGACGGGTGAGGGCGTAGTAGAAATTCTTGAGGCCATAGTCGATCGTGTGTCGCCGCCGAAGGGTGATCCGGACGCACCGCTAAGGGCGTTGATATTTGACAGCAAGTACGATTCGTACAAGGGCGTTATTGCTTATGTGCGGGCAGTGGACGGTCGACTTGATAAAACTGGGTCTATCCGGCTCATGGCGACTGACGCAAGAGCCGAGGCGCTAGAGATCGGCTACTTCGGCCCGACCATGACCAGTGAAAATTCTCTGGAGACGGGCGAGGTCGGCTATGTCGCCACGGGCCTGAAAGATGTCGCGGCCTGTCGTGTTGGTGACACGCTGACCATCGGTGGGCAGTCAAATGCCGACCCTTTGCCGGGCTATGAGGCCATGAAACCGATGGTCTACACGGGATTGTACCCGGCAGACGGCGAATCATTCCCGGAGTTGCGCGAGGCGCTAGAAAAACTGCGATTGAACGACCCGGCGCTATCTTTTGAACCTGAGTCATCTGCCGCGCTGGGTTTCGGTTTCCGTTGCGGGTTTCTTGGACTGCTACACATGGATGTCACGCAGGAGCGGCTCGAGCGTGAGTATGACCTGACGCTTATTGCAACGGCGCCGAGTGTTGGCTACAAGGTGATGTTGACGAACGGCGGCGAGTTGGAAGTAGACAACCCTTCTGCGATGCCGCCCGTTCAGGAGATCGACACGATCCACGAGCCATGGGTGGACTTGAGCATCGTGGCCCCGTCAAGGCACATCGGTGCCGTGATGGAGCTAGTCACAAGCCGTCGCGGAGAGTACACCCGGATGGAGTACCTGCAATCAATTGATTCCAACAGGGAAGACTCCTCCAGTTCAGCTGCTGCGGACGCCCGCGTTTTACTCGAATACAAGATGCCTATGGCGGAGTTGCTGGTCGACTTCCATAGCCAGCTAAAGTCGCGATCCCAAGGTTATGCATCCATGGACTATACGGTCGGTGAGTCACGACCAGGCGATATGGTCAAGCTGGACGTTCTTGTGAACTACACACCGGTGGATGCGCTTTCGATGATGCTCCATAGGGACAACGCGCAGGGGCAGGGTAGAGAACTGGTTTCCAAGCTTAAGAAACTGATCCCGCGACAGATGTTTGAGGTGCCGATCCAATCGGCTATCGGCAGTCGAGTGGTCGCCCGGGAGACGGTCAAGGCAATGCGGAAGAACGTTCTTGCAAAGTGCTACGGGGGAGATGTGACGCGCAAGCGAAAGTTGTTGGAGAAGCAGGCTAAAGGGAAGAAGCGTATGAAGAAGATCGGCAGTGTGGACGTTCCTCAAGAGGCATTCATGGCGGTGCTATCTCTGGAGCGTGATTAGCGCTATTCGGACTGTTGTCCTGCGAAACAACCATGTTTCGGGCAATCTCAGCACGCGCCGGTAGTGTGAACCTTTAAGGACGGGCTCGCCCCGTCCGGATTCGGTGATGACGATCTTCTTGTACGCACGTTGACACCTAATGATGTGCGGAAGAAGCGAGGTCCATACTGCGTTGAAGAAGTCAAACTTTCTCTTTCATCTTGGAGAACACTATCTCACTATCGTGAGGGTCTTGAAGGACCGGCACAGTAACAGCAGCGCTAGTGTTCCGGGTCCGGGTATGAGCGCTCCCCGGCCCTGATCGGTGAGGCGATGCGATTCTCTGGTGGTGGTATCGGGCAGGCCCAGTTGTCGTTGTAAGCGCAGAACGGGTTATACGCGTAGTTGAAGTCTAGCCAGAGGTTGCCATCCTCGAGCGGGTGGACTTCAAGGTATCGCCCTACGGCGTAGGTCTCATCGCCCGCGGTTCCATCTCGGAACGGCAAAAAGAGCGGCCCGTACTCATCTTCACGGAAGACCGTGAGTGTTTCCTGCTTTCCTCCGATCTCGACAGTTACAGTCGCCCAGCGGTGGGTTGAGGTCACTCCACCTGTGGACAGCGGGATTTCGATATCAGTGGAATTGTCTACCAGCGACGGTGTCAATCGGAGAGCGAATTGAGGCGCCTCCTCGAAATAAGACAGGCCGTTGAACCGTTCACGCTGGCTATCTGTAAGTGGTGAAGCGGAATCGTTTCCAAAGTAGGCGTTTTTTTCAGATCTGAACTGATTAAGGGGAGATATATTTTGTCGATTCATCGTGTGATTTCGAAGCGACGGTGAGTATCGTCACTTTTTGGTGCGTGTGGACCAGGTAAGTTGGATTTTGTAATAAGGTGAATTGATCTAATTGCTTGGATTGATTAGTCGATGCGCTGTTCTTTAATTGAATTCAATCGGGAATCAGCCCCAGCTCGGCGATAACTCCAGCCATGTCGTCCCGTCTGCGTGCCTCGTAAATGTTTGCCGCGAAGAGGCCGGCCGGGGTTCCTGCATCGATGTGGTGGCCATCGAATTCCTTCGCATGCAAGGATTCCTGGCCGATAGCTGCGGCAATTGCATCCGTCAGCTGAATTTCGCCGAGCGCCCCCGCTGCGCCTTGTTCGATCCTATTGAACACTCCGGGTGTCAGGACATATCGCCCGATGATCGCCAGATCGCTGGGAGCTTTCTCGAGTGAGGGCTTCTCAATCAAACCTTGGACGCGATGTACACCGTCTCCCAGAGCATCGGCATCGATGATTCCGAGATTTGGGATCGTCTCACGTGGAACGCGCTTGGCGGCCACAACACTGCCCCCGTGCTCCTCAGCCACCTGAGCTAATTGCGTTATGGCCGGAGTATTGGACCAGATCAAATCATCCGGCAGTATTACGGCGAACGTTTCGTCTCCAACGAAAGCGCGCGCCATCAGGACGGCGTCGCCGAGCCCCTTCGCCTCGGTTTGTTCTAGCACCGTAACCTCGGCGAGCCCGTGAATCTCGTGGAGCATGGCTAACCGCTCTGTATCGCCTCGTTCTTCCAGCGCGTCCTCCATGGGACCGTTCGGCGAAAAATAACCGGCAACGGCTTCTAGACCGGGCGATAGAACCATGGCGATCTCATGTATGCCCGCGGCAGCCGCCTCGGCGACGGCGTAGAAAATAAGCGGCTTGTCGATGACGGGTAACAAGGGCTTTGGAACTGCGCTCGTGACCGGGAGAAAACGGGTGCCGAGTCCAGCTGCGGGAATTACGGCTTTGCGAACTTTCTGAGGCATATGGACAGTGTATCCACCGCCCTTGAAAAATGGACAGCGGCGCGATGCGGGTGACTTGGAAGTCGTATTGGGTGTGCATTTGTGCCGAAAATGGAATGCGCGCGACGTATAATGGAGTTGGTCGTGCTAGGCGGGGAGTTAGCGGTGTCCTGTACCTGCAATCCGCTTTAGCAGGGCTTAATCCCTTCAGGAGGCCGGACACGTTGGTCAATACGTCGTAGACACGGTGTTGAGAGTTGGGTCCTGCGCGGCGAGGCCTTGTGAACCCCGTCAGGTCCGGAAGGAAGCAGCGGTAAGTGAGTCACCTCGGGTGACGCAGGTTGGCCTGGCTCGAGTCGTTTTCTACGCGCATATTAGCGTTGTTTGATCGAATGAAGGTGCACGACCACTCCCAGAATCTTGATCGGGGATCCGCAACGTCCGATGTGAAACATCGACGGGGCGGATCTCCGAAAAAGTCCCTTGGGCAACATTTCCTGAAAGACGCTTTAATCTCGGCGCGTATCGTAGATGCGGCGCGAATCGAGCCCGGAGAGACGATTATTGAGGTTGGACCGGGCCGGGGCGCTATCACCGGGATGCTTGCCGATAAAGCTGACCATCTAGTCCTGATTGAACTAGATGGGGCATTGGCGTCCATGCTCTCGAAGCGCTACGAATCTCAGGACAACGTCCGGGTCATCGAGTCGGACGCCCGGGATCTTCATTTTGAAGAGGGCGGGGACGTCCCAGAGGCCGTAGAGCGGCCCTATAAGGTCGTCGCAAACCTTCCGTACTATGCCGCGGCAAACATCATCCGGCGTTTTCTTGAATCGAACAATCCCCCTTCCGAAATCGTGGTGATGATTCAGCGTGAAGTGGCGTTGGAAATGGCGGCCCCGGAGGGAAAGATGGGGATGCTTTCGGTAGCCACTCGCTTCTACGCCGACCCGGAAGTACTGTTCGATGTGCCAGGCTCCGCGTTTATCCCGCCACCGAAGGTCGTCTCATCTGTGATCCGCCTTATCAGGCGTCCTGACAAACCGCTGGATCTCGACGATGAAGCTGGGTTTTTCAAGTTTGTTCGGGCCGGGTTCAAAGCGCCTCGCAAGCAACTACATAATTCGCTGGCACGAGGTTTGATCATCGAAGTAGAGCAAGCGTCAAACATTATTGCCCGGGCGGATCTGGACTCTATGCGGCGTGCGCGAACCCTATCTATCGCCGAGTGGGGACGGTTGTATGAGGCGTATTTAGACCTAGACCCGGAGACGGAAAACTGATGGCCTCACGGTCGGTCCTTCAGCTAGAGGCGCACGCCAAGATTAATCTGACACTGGAAGTGATTGGCAAACGCGACGACGGGTTCCACGACATCGTGTCGATCATGCAGACGATCGATCTCCATGACGACGTGACGCTGAAGCTGGCCGATGAAATTACGCTTACCTGCGACGATCCGGACCTTACCAGTCAGGATAATCTGGCGTTTGTCGCCGCACGAAAACTCAAAGAGGTAAGCGGTGTTGACCTAGGCGTGGATATCACACTGCAAAAACATATTCCCGTGGCCGCCGGACTAGGCGGCGGATCCAGCGATGCAGCATCGGTTCTGCACGGCCTTAACTATCTCTGGGAACTCGAACTCGAACTTGAATCTCTCCAAGAAATAGCGATGGAAATCGGCTCGGACGTTCCTTATTTTTTGAGTGGTGGGACAGCTCTAGTGCAGGGCAGAGGTGAGCATGTGGTCCCGTTGGACCACGCGAACATCCAGTGGATGGTGGTGGTTTCCCCGGAGTCAGACCTCCCGAACAAAACAGCCCTCTTGTACGATCAAATCGGCGAGTCAGACCACACGCGGGGCGTTCTGACGCACAAACTGGCAGGACGCATCAGGGGTGGTGGCGACGCGCCGGCTCAGTTTTTCTTCAACGTATTTGAACCTTATGCGGAGAACGTATTTGCTGAATATGCAGCAATTCGTGAAACGTTCCGGAACCTTGGTGCCATGGGCATCTTGATGTCGGGCGCGGGGCCAAGCATGTTTGCTTTGGCCCCTAGCCGGGAGATCGGAGTAGCCTGGCAACTTATGCTCCAGATGCAGCACGGCATTCGAGCATTTCTGGTGTGCCGCTGGGATCCTCCTAGTGAGGTTTGTGAGTCTACTCAGAGGGCGCATTTGAACCGGGATTCCGTCACATGACGATTATCGCAGGATTTCTATCGGGCACGTTGATGGCGCTCGTGTTCGTCGCCCACCTGTCTCTGATGTTCGTGTACAACCCGCCGAGTTTCATCAAAACGGCTGATCCAGAAGACAATCACCTGGCGCGCTCGATTTTGATGATGCATGGAGTGGCGTTGGTTATCTGGCCAATAATCGGGGTCGTGACTGCTGTGGCGTACTCGGCAGTACGGGGGGAGGTAAGTGACTGGGTATTCGTGGTCGGAGTGTTGGTGATAGAGCTGTTAATGGCGCCGGTCCTTTTGATTCTGGCGAAAGGGCGGAGACTTCATCTGCTGGCCGAGTTTGCGGCGTTCTTCATAATCTTCGGTATTGTGGTTCCGATCCTTGTATCAAAAGCGTGATAAGCCCATCGAAATGGACCAAACGCGAAAAGGCCCCGGGAATTCCCGGGGCCTTTTCAGTTGAGCTTTGTTTGCGCAGGTTGGTGAACTACTTGAGTCCGTCCACCGCTGCCTTGACTGCGTCGTAATCTGGCTCGATGCCTGGGTTTTCTCCGCGCCATACGTACTGAATCGTTCCGGAACCATCGACCACGTAGACAGTGCGGTTGGCGGCGGTGTAACCGTCCATACCGGCGAAGTTCTCCAGAACCGTGTCGTATGCCCGTGCGGTGTTTGCCGTGTGATCAACAAGGATCGGGAAGTTCAGATTGTGCTTGGTTTTGAACTCTTTCGCCACGAAGAAATTGTCCACCGCGATCCCGAGGACATCGGCGTTGGCGGAGTTCAGATCTGATAGCGAGTCTCTGAATGCGCACATCTCGGTGTCACACACACCGGAGAACGCGGCCGGGTAGAAGGATAGGACGACTGTCTTGCCCGAGTAGTCACTGAGACTGACGTCGTTTCGGTCGCTGTCTTTCAAAGCAAAAGCGGGCGCTTGTGTCCCAACTTCGAGCGGCATATCGGACTCCTGTGTTTATTCGTTTGTTATGCGCGTTTGGTTCTAAACCGCGCCCGGGTAGGGATTATGTCACGTTCAGGGTCGGTCCGGTGATTACCCTCCGCCATTGACAGCCATCACAGCCTTGATAATGCCGTCCTGCTGCTTCGAGTACATCTCGTAGGCTTTCGGGATGTCGTCAAACGTCAAGTTGTGTGTGATGAGTTTGGACGGGTCTATCCAACCCCTGTCCATAAGCGAAATAACCTCCTTTATGTCTCCTGTTGGGTCAGGAGAATTGATCGATGAGCACGGGATTAGCGTGGCGACTTTACCCATCCAAGCCATGTGCTTGAATGGGATTACAGAGTTCATGCTGATCAGGCTGAATCCGAGCACCTTGCCGTACTGGTTAACATAGGAAATTGCCTGATTCAGGCCTTCAGGGTCACCAGAGGCGTCCACCACTACGTCAAGTCCGTGGCCACCGGTAAGCTCTGCGATTGCCTCAATTGGATCGACGTTGTCCGGATTGATAGTGGCCGATGCGCCCATCTGGATGGACTTTTCGAGCCGATAATCGAGGAGATCAATCCCGATCACCTGCGCTGCACCTTGCGCTGCGGCGAGGTTTGTGAACGACAGGCCGATGGCACCCTGGCCGACAACTCCGATCCTCAGACCTGCTGTCGGCCCCCAGAGCTTGGTCGCGAAAAGTACCGTGCCCATTGGTTGGCACATCAACCACTCATCTAGGCCGCGATGATCTGGCAGCGGCATTACCATGTTTTCCGGGATGTTGATGTACTCAACAAGCCCGCCCAGAGCATCAGGGTTTCTGAAGCTGGAGAGCACAATCGCCCGCTGTCCGACATTAATTTTATCGGAGCGCGATTCTATGACCGTCCCTGCAATTTCGTGGCACGGAGATCCTGGTCTGCTCGGGTACATCTCCTCAGGCAGGACCTGGTCGTAGAACATGTGCGTGTCGCTACCACAGACCGACACTTGCTGGACCTTCAGAAGGATCTCACCATCTGCTGGCTTAGGAGTGTCCATCTCGAAGAACTCGATAGTCTGGGGAGCCGACATCCGGGCTGCTCGCATTGGATCGATGTCCTCGTTTCTGTTGCGTCGGTTGGTGGTCGGATTCCGGTCAATTCACCAACCGATGGTCGCTACTTGATCGAGATGACGGTCTTGATGATGCCGTCCTTGCGGTCGGCGTACAGATCATAGGCCTCTGGTATCTGATCCCATGTGTGAGCGTGTGTGGTCAATCGTGACGGGTCCATCCATCCTCGGTCTCGGAGGGCCACCATGTCTGCAATGCAAGAAGTGGCGTCCTCGGAGCCGGCGGAACCGGTGGGGATTACCTTGACCTCTTTGCGCATCCATTCTTGGTGACGGAACACCGTGGGGTTGGTTGTGGTCTCTACGAGACTGAAACCGACCACGAGTCCCCGTGGATTCACTAGGTTTACGGCCTGGTTAAGGCCATCGGCATCACCGGAGGCGTCTACAACTACGTCCACGCCGTGACCACCGGTTAGCTCGGCAAGGGCCTCTACGACGTTCTCATTGTCGGCGTTGATGGTCCCAGTTGCGCCGAATTCGGAGGACTTTGCCAGCCGGTAGTCTTCAAGATCGATTGCGATCACTTCCTGTGCACCCTGATTGGCGGCGATCATTGTGAATGAGAGACCGATAGCACCCTGACCCAGGACAGCTATGCGCTTGTCGTCCGTGGTGCCCCAGCGCCTCGCTGAGTACAGGACAGTTCCGGAAGGTTGGCACATGATCCATTCATCCGTACCGCCGTAGTCTGGGATAGGGATTACTCGGCTCGTGGAGATCAACTCTGCAAGGCCACCCGAAGAGATCTCTCCAGCTGCGTTGCGTTCCGTTAAAACGATCGCACGCTGGCCTACAACGTAGTCTGGATTCTTGGACTCGACGATTGTGCCCGCTATTTCGTGGCAAGGCATGCCTGGCGTGAGCGGGTACCGCTCTTCGGCGAAGACAGGCTCGTAATTCAGGTGCGTGTCGCTTCCGCAGATCGATACGTGCTCGATCTCAAGTAGAACCTGTCCGTCGGCAACGGTCGGGTCCGGCGCCTCGCTAGCTTCGAGCTTCCGTGGGCCTGTAAGCGAATAGGTCTTCATCTGGTTGTCCCTCCTGAATCGAGTGCCTGCTCTTTTTAGTTTTGTATTTACCGTGGCAGAGAAATTCTGGTCATGACAAGTTAATTATTCGATAGCTATCGCAATCTTGATCACCCCATCGGCACGATTTGCGTACATCTCGTATGCGTCCTGTACCTGGTCCCATCCCACGCGGTGAGTGATCAACTCCGCCGGGTCCCACCAGCCTCTATCCCGAAGACCGACCATGTCACGGATGGGCGCGACAGGGTCGATAGCTCCTGCTGCGTTTGTCGGGAGAATACGAACTTCTTTACGCATCCATTCCTGGTGTCTGAGTATCGAGGGCTCCTCCGCAGACACAAGGCTGAATCCTATGATGGTGCCGCGATTACGCACTAACTGGAGTGCCACGTTGATGCCGTCCGGGTCCCCCGTGGCTTCGACGACACAGTCGACGCCTTTACCCTCTGTTAGGTCCATCACCGCTTCCATGACATCCTCCCGGTCGGCGTTCAGAGTCACTTCGGCTCCCAGTTTGGACGCCTTATCCAATCGGTAATCATCAAGATCCACGCCGATCACCATACGGGCACCCATGCGGGAGGCCACAGCCGTCGTGGAAAGGCCAATAGCACCCTGGCCCAGTACAAGGAAGGTCTTTTCGTCGGTCGTACCCCATTCGCGACTGGCCTGAATTGCCGTTCCGGCAGGCTGGCACATTACCCAGTCCGCTGTGTCCCCGTAGTCTGGAAGGGGGATGACCTTTTCGCTCGCTATAAACTCGGCAAGTCCGCCGTTGGTCATGCCGGCAGCGGGGGTGAATGTAGGCAGGATAATCGCCCGTTGACCAACCGCGTGATCCGGGTTCTTGCTTTCCACTATTGTCCCAGCGATCTCGTGGCAGGGAAGGCCGGGAGCAAACGGATATTCTTCTTCTGGAAGGGTCGGATGGAAGTTGAGATGGGTGTCGCTGCCGCAGATAGAGACGTGCTCGATCTTCAACAAAACCTGTCCATTCATGGGTTCTGGATCAGGAGTCGTGACCTGCTCAAGGGTTTGAGGGCCCGTGAGTTGATAAGCCTTCATGAGTTAATTCCTGAGCCGGTAGCACCGGAAATGTCCAGCACATTTTTGATGACACCGTCCGTGTATCCGGCGTACATCTCGTATGCGCTCGGTATGTCATCCCAGGCGGAGTGGTGAGTGATTAAGACTGACGGGTCAAGCCATCCCCGGTCCCTTAAATCGACCATCGTCTGTATGGCCTCGGTCGGCGTCTGTGAGAGTGAGGAGCCGGTCGCGATGATGCGTGCTTCCTTCATCATCCAGTCCGGGTGACGGAAGGTAGGCAACTGATCGCGCGGGATCTGGCTGAAACCGATGATGGTGCCGTACATGTTTACGAGGCTAACGGCCTGATTGAGTCCGTCCGGGTCGGCGGATGCGTCTACAACGACGTCAACGCCTTCGCCATTGGTCACCTCTGCAAGGGCCTCTACGACATTCTCCCTGTCGGCATTTATTGTGTCCGTCGCTCCAAGCTCACTCGCCTTATTCAAACGGTAGTCCAGCAGGTCAATACCTATCACCTGCTTCGCACCAGTGCGTTCGGCGATCATCGTGAACGATAGTCCGATTGCGCCCTGGCCGATGACGGCAATGCGTTTATCTGTGGACTGGCCCCAGCGCCGTGCGGAGTAAAGGACGGTTCCTGTGGGTTGGCACATGAGCCATTCTTCAGTGGACCCGTGTTCCGGAAGACTGATCAGTAGTCCGCTGGCGATGTATTCGGCAAGCCCACCGCCGGGTCCACCTGCTGAAGATGGATCCGGCAGGACGATCACTCGTTCTCCCACCGGGTGATCAGGGTTGCGGCTCTCGACGATAGTTCCGGCGATCTCGTGGCAGGGCGCGCCGGCCGGGAGCGGGTATTGTTCTTCAGGCAGCGTCGGCTGGTATCTGACATGCGTGTCGCTGCCACAAACCGAGCCGCACTCGATCTTTACGACGACCTGCCCTTCCGCTGGCGTCGGATTATCGACATCGACCTGTTCCAGCCGGCGGGGACCGGTCTGCTGGTAAGCCCTCAAGCGGACACCACCGCCGTATCACTACTCCGCATTGATCTCCATCCCGGGTTTCCGAGATTCGACAACGATCACTGAGATCTCATGTCGGTCTCCGAATCGCTCTAGCCGTTGATATCCATTACGACCTTGATGACCTGGTTTGACCGGTTTGCGTACATTTCATACGCGTCCGGAATGCCGTCCCAGCCAACTCGGTGTGTGATCAACTTGGCGGGGTCCGCCCAGCCACGTTCACGGAGAGCGACCATCTTTTCGATGGCTTCTGTCGGGGTTGGGGAAGCTCCAGATACGGTTGGCGCCAGGCGGGCGGCCTTGCGCATCCATGCCTGATGGTTGAATACCACCGGCTCGGTCGCGGAAACTAGGCTGAATCCTACGATCAGACCAAAACGGTTAACCAGACTGACGGCCTGGTTCAGGCCCTCCGGGTCCCCTGAGGCGTCTGCGACAACGTCCACGCCCTCGCCTTTGGTCATCTCCTGGATGGCCTCTGCGACGTTTTCTTTATCGGCGTTAATGATGTCGGTGGCGCCCATCTCCTTGGCCTTGTCCAGACGGTAGTCCTCAAGGTCTATCGCGATCACCTGTCGTGCGCCTTGCGCTGCAGCGATCATGGTAAATGAGAGTCCAATAGCGCCCTGACCGAGGATGGCGATACGCTTGTCGGATGCATTCCCCCACTGCCGGGCGGAGTACAGGACCGTCCCGGACGGCTGGCACATTACCCACTCGTCCAAACCACCGTGGTCCGGAAGGGCGATGATGCGGCTGCTTGCGATGTACTCGGCAAGTCCGCCACCGGACGGACCGGTCTCCGGGTTGTAGTCCGGAAGCACGATGGCGCGCTGTCCTACTTTGTAGTCCGGGTTACGGGACTCGACGATTGTCCCGGCGATCTCGTGGCAGGGCGCTCCGGGAACCGACGGGTAGCGTTCCTCGGGCAGAACCGGCTCGTAAGAGAGATGTGTATCGCTACCGCAGACTGAAGCCTGTTCGATTTTGAGAAGAACCTGTCCATCTGCTGGTGTGGGCGTCGGGGCTTCGATGAACTCAAGCTTTCGGGGACCGGTGAGCTGTACCGCTTTCATTGCGTCTTCAAGTTCCTTTCCGCATTACCTGCGCTGAGTTGCCCTTTTGGCCGACTCTGCGCAGCCTGAGATCGTGATTGATTAGTCCTGTTGCATGACCACTTTGATCACGCCATCGCTGTGGTCTGAGTACATGTCGTACGCACCCTGGATGTCTTCAACACCAAATCCCACCTTGTGGGAGATGAGCTGTCCGGGGTCGACGTAGCCGACTTCCTTCATACGTATCATTTGGCGAATCGTGTCGGTGGGACGGTCCGTGCCTGCGACCTGAGTCGGGATAATCGTCGCCGCTTTTCGCATCCACGCCGAGTGGTTGAACTCGGTTGAGCGTCCGCCTAGGAGACTGAAGTTGATGATGGTCCCGTGACGCTTCACGATGGAGACCACGGTGTTTAGACCTTCGGCCGCGCCACTGGCGTCTACAACGTAATCCAGCCCCTGACCGTCCGTAAGGTCGTCAATAGCCTCGACAAGGTTGACGTCATCCGGGTTCAGGGTGGTTGAAGCGCCCATCTCTGTAGACTTGTTCAACCGGGCCTCGACAAGGTCGATTCCGATGACCTGCTCTGCCCCCTGAGCGGCGGCTAGCATCGTGAAGGAAAGACCGATTCCACCCTGGCCAAGTACACCGATAGTCTTTCCCGCAGGGTTATTCCAGTATCCGGCGGAATAAAGGACCGTTCCAGAGTGCTGGCACATTACCCACTCTTCTATCGGGCCATCGTCCGGGACCGGCAGTACTTTGTCTGGCGTCTGGGCTACGTATTCCTGTAGCCCTCCAAATGTGGGTCCGGCTAGTACCACTACCCGTTGTCCCACGTTTATCTCATCCGTTTTACTCTCGATGACGACTCCGCCAATTTCGTGGCAGGGACGGCCGGGGGGAAGTGGGTAGTCTTCTTCTTTGGTGAGGCCGTGGTAAGTCGAATGGATGTCGCTGCCGCAGACCGAGGAGGCCTGGACCTTGATAAGGACTTCCCCGTCAGCTACTGACGGTGTCTCTACATCAACCATTTCAAAGGTCTGGGGGGAGGTAAGTCGTGCGGCTTTCATGTGCTCTCCAACTATGCTGATCAGGCGGACGCGCATGTCGCGTATGTGTGCGATTCTCTACATCAACCCGGTACGGGCCGAGCGGGATGATACACCCGCACCAGCCCTATGCGCGCCTTTGACGCGGCGATCCGCCAAAACTTAGCGTTCAGGTTCGCTGTCTTGAAGGGGCTGATAGTCCTGAATCGCGGCAAGGCGCCCAGCCACCTGTATACTCGGCAACCGGTTTCTGGGACGGCGCGAGGACGTATCCGGCGCAGGTCCCAATGTCCCGCTATCCCCTGTGTGAGGAGGCTCCGTTGGCAGTTGCCAAGAAGAAGATAGGTTTCATAGGTTCCGGTGCGATCGCCTGCTACATAGGTGCCTTTCTGGCGAAAGACGGGCACAGCGTAACGCTTATCGATGGCTGGCCTGAGCAGATCGACAAGATCAAGGCAGACGGCATTTCGGCTACCGGCCCCCATGAACCTTTCAGCCAGAATGTCCGTGCGTTGCACATCAACGAAGCCCAGTCCCTCTCCACGGGAGATGAATTCGACATCGGATTTGTCGCTATGAAGGCATACGACACTAGGTGGGCTGGAGCTTTTATCGATCGATTCGTTAAGCCAGGAGGCTACATAGTCGCCTCACAGAACTGCTGGACGGATGGCGTGCTGGCGGAGGCCGTCGGAGAAGGTCGGGCTATCGGCTTGATCATGTCCGGGATAAGCGTAGCCGTGTGGGAGCCGGGGAAAGTGGAACGGGGCGCCGATAAGACGGGCCGCGAGCTCGGCCACGATGTGTTCCGTGCCGGAGAGCATGACGGATCCATTACCCCTAGGACGGAAGAACTGGCTGAGATAATGTCGATCGTCGACGGATCTTTTGCCACGGACAACCTGTTTGGCGAGCGCTGGACCAAGTTGTGCCAGAACGCATCGGGCAACCCGGTGCAGGCCATGACCCTCCAGGGTGGGATAGACGTGGTCTCGACGGCCCGTGGGCGACAGATCACCATCATGCTTCTCAACGAATGCGCCAAAGTAGGCTTGGCTGCAGGATTCAACCTTGCGAACATCCGTGGAGTGTCTGCTGAAAAGTGGGCGAGTGCGGATCAGGGTGACGTTTACGAAGAGTTGGACAATATGCTGGTCC
>JAAZYK010000270.1 GCA_014239685.1 Dehalococcoidia bacterium
TCCTGCCCATTCTGGCTCGGACCAGTACCTGGGATTGGTCCACCGTGCTGGTAATAGTTGTGCCGCTTCGAAGGGTTCGGAAATTACGGGACCACTCTTAGATCCGTCGGACCCTGTGTCTTGTAAAGAATCACTCGAGGTCGAAAAGTCCGATGGTCCAACAGCTGGGAGGGGGGCTGTGACCCAACCTTCGCGTTCGACTGGAGAAACTTCGTAAACTAGGTCACCCAATCTTGAGCGCGCGATCTCGGCGTAGATCAGGTAACCAATCCCGGCGAGCGTCAACAGAGACCCCAGGCCGATCATCGCGATAGCGATCCGGCCGCGTTTATTAGACGGCGGGCGAGGCGGTCGCGCAAACTCCCTGTGGTTCGGGCATGCGACTGCTGAACTCAAAGCCGGCTCATTTCCTCACAAGCCGTCCTCTAACTGTGCGTAATATCGCCCCCGAAGTTCTCCGGGGAGCTATACGTTACTGTCGGGCAGCCTGTCTTCGGTGGCGGTCCGCTTCGGTGAGGATCGGTTCGTTCAAGTATACGTCGCCGTTCCTAATTTTCAGGTTGAAGCCGCAATCGGGGTTCGTGCATATCCAGGCTTTGTAGTGCACTGCAGATCCTTGGCCGCCAAAGTCGGACAGCGGTACCAGATCTCCATCTCCACACGCTTTGCAGGCAGGGTAATT
>JAAZYK010000271.1:0-352 GCA_014239685.1 Dehalococcoidia bacterium
CTCGACCAGCGGATTAAAAGTCCGATGCTCTACCAACTGAGCTAACGCCCCATATGAAAACGAGAAATTATACTGAACTAGTGTGTATTAATCAATCGTAAATTAACCTTTATTAACAGCTTCTCTAAGGAGCTTTCCAGGCTTAAAAAATGGCACAAATTTTTCAGAAATCTCAGTTTTTTCACCGGTTTTTGGATTGATACCAATCCTAGCTTTGCGATGCCTCTTATAGAAGATACCAAAACCACGAACTTCAACACCTTCTCCAGAAGTAATAGCTGAACTTATTTCGTCAAGAATAATTTCGATCCAGTGTCTTGCATCAACTCGAGAGATTTTGGATTGCTTAGAA
>JAAZYK010000271.1:362-677 GCA_014239685.1 Dehalococcoidia bacterium
GAAACAGCTTCAATGAGATCGATTTTTTTCATATAAAAAGTTGCTGCCATGCCTGAACATAGCAGCTATAGTGTATTTTTATTTATCTTTAGCTTCTTTTAATAAGTCACCAAGTGTTGAGCCAGAAGTTTGAGATGATTGACTATTGTAGTCTTCCATAGCAGCTTTCTCTTCAACGGAGTCCTTAGCCTTCATACTGAGGTTTACGTTTCTTGTTCTCTTATCAAGTAAAGTAATAGCAACTTCTACTTCCTCTCCTTGCTTAAGGACTGTAGAGGCATCCTCAACTCTGTCTTGTGAAATTTCAGAGGCCTT
>JAAZYK010000272.1 GCA_014239685.1 Dehalococcoidia bacterium
GAATAATAAAATATGATTTTTGGGGGGCGTCACGGTTTCGACGTGATTAGTGAATATGGAGCTGCGTGCCGAGGTCCCTGGGTCCTCGTTAATCCTCTGGGAAAATTGTAATTGCCAACACTGAAATGGCGATGGCTGCGTAACGAAGTTTACCAGCTCGTTTCTTGATTTCCCAGCTCGAAGGAAATCTCTGAAGCGTCGATAAATCGAGCTGGTCCTGAGCTAAAGCCATCATAGCTGAGGATAAGAATATCTGGTGGCTAGTCTGGGAAATGGTTGCTCACTCACCTGCTTAGATGAAATTATGAGTGGTGCTACGCACGTAGAGGTTTTGTAGGAATTATTTGCGGACGCGGGTTCGACTCCCGCCGCCTCCATTGTCTTGTATTGGTGACTACAGAAGCTGTAGTTTTAAGGAAGAGACCGGCTATCGGCCTATTGGCGGTAGGCCAGACTCAGTCAACATCTGATTGAAAGCCTTCAGATCTTTATTTTCCAAATCAGTCCAGTTTTCGAGTGACCTTTTTAAGTTGACTTTGTAGATCTCCAGCACTTCCAAGCTTTGGTCTGTTGGTTTGTGGTCAGATCCGGAAGAGTATTGGGCCAAGCTAGATATTTTAGCCCAAAGTTGCCTGGGCCATCTTATGGTATCCTGTCGGGATGATCCTC
>JAAZYK010000273.1 GCA_014239685.1 Dehalococcoidia bacterium
TGGTACAATCTCCCAATATCTTTAAATATGTCATAAAAAACGCGATATCGATAAATATAATAAGAAAGATGAAACATTACATGGGGGCGTAACGGCTTCGACGGGGTAGAATCAAGGGGAGAGTGCAAGCAGGTAAGATACGACCATAACAGTTCAAAAATAATAATTGCAAATAACAATTACCATTACGAATCTGCACGCTTAGCGGCATAATCGGGTGGCCGTCTCAAGCCATCTAACCAAGAGAGACTTTAGCAGCTGGACCTGCCAAGAAATAAAAGCCCACCAGTCCTCACTCGGTCACAGCGGAGGCAAAAAATGCAGTGACTATCCTACTGGTCGGAGAAATGATCAGACAAGCTTGTGGATGACTCAAACTAAGACTATTGCGGACGCGGGTTCGACTCCCGCCGCCTCCACCATTTAATAGAAGGGCAGCGTTTACAGACGCTGCCCTTCTTTTATTTTTTATATGAGTGTATGCCACACTCATTTACACACATACACAAAGAAGAAAAAAATGGCTGAAAATAAAAGCGGGTACCAGCTCCGTCAAGAATTGCTGGGAATGGCTGTTGGTATTTTGCAGGACCGACAAAGCAGACAAGAGTGCAATGAGCACTTCAAAGCAGAAAACAATAGCACTTATCAGAG
>JAAZYK010000274.1 GCA_014239685.1 Dehalococcoidia bacterium
GGAGACACCTATGAGCGCGCATTCCACACTTATGGTCACAGCTTCCGGGATCGCGTACGCAAGTTTGATGGTGATTTTCAAAACCCGCCCGACGTCGTCGCCTACCCTCGTAACGAAGCGGATCTCATTGCTCTATTAGACTGGTGTGGGGGCGCGGGATACGCGGCTACACCTTTTGGCGGCGGTTCGTCGGTAGTTGGTGGTGTGGAAGGGCCTGAGGGCTACGACGGGCTAGTCACGATCGACATGACACGTATGGATCGTGTGCTTGAAATCGATGATGTGTCTCGGGCCGTACGAGTACAGGCAGGCGCGCTTGGGCCGGTTTTCGAGGCACAACTGAAGCCACATGGCTTCACAATGCGGCACTTCCCACAGAGTTTCGAATACTCGACTGTAGGTGGTTGGATAGTCACCCGATCCGGTGGCCACTACGCCACCAACGAGACGCGCATTGACGAGTTTGTCGAATCCGTACGCATGATCACTCCATCTGGCCCGTGGGAGTCGTTCCGACTGCCCGGGAGCGGTGCGGGACCCAGTCCCGATCGGTTGGCACTTGGCAGCGAGGGTATTCTCGGCATCGTCACCGAGGCGTGGATGCGCATACAGGGGCGACCAGTTTTCAGAGCGTCTACAGGCGTCTCG
>JAAZYK010000275.1 GCA_014239685.1 Dehalococcoidia bacterium
CCGACCTCCCGGCGAGGCCTAAGTCTAATTTGGCCAAAGATGACGAGGTCCGAACATTAGTCCCTGAGAATTGCGCGAGTATTTGATTGTTCTGTGATCTGTCCCTGTTCGTTATGGGACCGTTCCGGGACTCTAAACAGCATGCGATCACTGGATATGTCGGTCGAATTCATCAATTCCACCCACCGCTTCCAACCCGTTTCGGAGTTTCCAGTGAAGATCACAGATATCAAGGTCTTTCCCACAAAAGTGGGCAATCACAATCAGTTCCTGGTGAAAGTGGAGACTGACGAGGGTATTTACGGCTGGGGCGAAGGTGGATTGGCCAACCATGAACGCGCCGTCCGCGGCGTGATCGAGTACTTCAAAGGGTTCTTGATCGGGAGCGACCCGATGGACCGAGGTGCCCACTGGCAGCGGATGTACCGGGGCCAGTACTTTGAGGGAAGCTTGCTCTTGACTGCAGGAATTTCGGCGATCGATATCGCTCTCCACGACATCACTGGCAAGGCGCTCGGTGTGCCGGTCTACCAACTGCGGTCCATCGGGTGCTGTGACGGTGGCGAATGCTGGTACATAGTCACGCTGTTTTCCGCCGAGTAGTTGGTAGACCGGCACACCGAGCGCCTTGCCAGTGATGTC
>JAAZYK010000276.1 GCA_014239685.1 Dehalococcoidia bacterium
GAATTGCCTATTTATTTGGTCGAAAGGTGTAACTTCGCGAAAAGCCCCTGCATTTCTGCAAGGACTTCTTCAGTTTGAATTGAGATTGGTGGGCGGTGGAGGACTCGAACCTCCGACCCCCTGCTTGTAAGGCAGGTGCTCTAACCAACTGAGCTAACCGCCCAATCTAAATAACAAAATGGCGCGCTTGGCGGGATTCGAACCCACGACCTCAGCCTTCGCAGGGCTGCGCTCTATCCAGCTGAGCTACAAGCGCACAAATATGGACGAATCCACGTATTGAATTTTACTTCAATAAACACAAATATGGTGCCGAGAGCGAGAGTCGAACTCGCACGCCCTTGCGGGCACTACGCCCTGAACGTAGCGCGTCTGCCATTTCGCCACCTCGGCACAAGAGGTTAAATTGTAATTAACCCACTTGGTGGGCGATGGGGGACTCGAACCTCCGACCTCTTACGTGTGAAGCAAGCGCTCTAACCAACTGAGCTAATCGCCCTGATTTCAAATTATACCTTCTGAAAGTCATGTCCCATGACAATAACCACGAATACATCCAAGATCAAAGCATAGAAACACGAATGGTGGCGATGTAGCTCAGCTGGTTAGAGCGCGCGCTTCATAAGCGTGAGGTCGTGAG
>JAAZYK010000277.1 GCA_014239685.1 Dehalococcoidia bacterium
AAAACAAGGTCAGGCAGTAGAAGTCGCTATAACTTTGATTGACAAGAGAACAAGAAAAGTAAACTTAAGCATGAAAGCTAAGGATTCAGTTGAAGAAAAAGCTGCAATGGAAGATTACAACAGTCAATCCTCTCAAACTTCTGGCTCAACGCTAGGTGATCTCTTAAAAGAAGCCAAAGATAAATAACACAAACTATAGCTGCTATGCTAAGGCATAGCAGCTTCTATATTTATGAAAAAAATAGATCTCATTGAAGCTGTTTCAAAAGAAATTAAGATTACTCGTTCAGAGGCAAAACAATCTGTTGAAATTATTTTAGAAGAGATAAGCTCAGCAATAGTGTCTGGCAAAGGTGTTGAAGTTCGAGGCTTTGGTGGTTTCCAAAAAAGACACAGAAAAAGCAGACTTGGAATTAATCCAAAGACTGGTCAAACGACGGAAGTTGCTGAAAAATTTGTACCTTTTTTTAAGCCTGGAAAACTACTTAAAGAAGCAGTAAATAAAGGCTGATTTACGATTGATTAATGAACTTGAGTTCAGTATAATTTCTCGTTTTTATATGGGGCGTTAGCTCAGTTGGTAGAGCAT
>JAAZYK010000278.1 GCA_014239685.1 Dehalococcoidia bacterium
GTCCGTATAACGTGGCATAAGTATGAATTACTAATCCTTACTATTTCTTACCGGGTAAGGGTAATTTATATAAGCTAAAGATTTTGAAATTGAGAATAAAAATATAAATACCAACAAATAATAATTTATACCAACAAAAATACCAACAAATATCTTAGGAAGTGAAAGAACTGGATGGAAAGTGTTAGGACTATTAAAACTCTATAACTCTTACTATTGCTAAGGTTAGAGCATGAAAATGGTATGATTTGGAACAGGATGGAATAGTAGTGTGGCGGAGGGAGAGGGATTCGAACCCTCGGTACACTTTCGCGTACGGCACATTAGCAATGTACTGGTTTAAGCCACTCACCCACCCCTCCGAAAAGCATTCAGTCAGTTGCAAAAAACTGTTCTGTAAATACTCAGGCTGCATGAAGTTTCTTATCTTTAATTCACCATATATTCTTATTTAATTACTAGAAATTAGGCAAGTTTTTCTTGAGTATCATCCTCAAAATTTATTAGTTGCTGAAGTGCATGACAGCAACTGTACAAAAGAAGAAAGTTATTGCTGGCTTATCTTACTGTTTGCTGAT
>JAAZYK010000279.1 GCA_014239685.1 Dehalococcoidia bacterium
GTTTCGGAAGTGTTACTCAATTCAGTACAACGTTGTTTTAAGTGGGGTAGACTCAGGATATCAATCAGTCAATACACCTGCAACGATAACTGGAAGCCCTGGATTAATTCCGAATAACCATCTGCTTTAAACAACAAAAAACCCTCCTATTTTGGAGGGGTAAAGGAAAACACTGAGGAATAGTCCAGGCTTGAAATGGCTCCCCGAGTAGGATTCGAACCTACGACCTATCGGTTAACAGCCGACCGCTCTACCGCTGAGCTATCGGGGAACGTTGCAAAAGAGGGTACTGACGCGGCTAGCACCGGAGTGATTAGCCTTAGAGATTGTAGCACCTAGCTGGGCCTGGGCTCAATATGGATTTCAAAAGGGTTTTTCGGTAAGGCCTCGAAAAATTTGTCTTCACCGTTTTAATTTGCTATCGCTTAACTAATAGGAGATTGCTCTTTCTCCCCAACAAATGGGCTCCTAGGTCTAACCAGAATTTCCTAGGATAACTCAATTATTTTCATAAAAGCGGCCCAGATGGACGTGAGAGCAACTTAAAATCCAAGAAGCCAGTGCAGTTAGTCCGG
>JAAZYK010000027.1 GCA_014239685.1 Dehalococcoidia bacterium
GGCGCAGACTTCGATGTCGTAGGCCGGTATCCGCGGCGGGTGAATCTTGTACGCCGTCCAGCCACGCTCCTTGAAGTGCGCGACCTCGTCCGTGAACAGCTCTAACTTGTCCATCGGCGCCGATGATGCATATGCGGGGACACTGGTGCGGTAGGAGCCGAGCAACTTGTGCAAAGGTAGTCCAGCTGCTTTAGCCCCGAGGTCCCATAGTGCGCAGTCGATAGCGCCGATGGCACGGAAGCTCACCTGTCGGTTGCGTGTCCACAACTCCTGCCAGAGCCGTTCACGGTCCAGCGGATTCTGGCCCATGACCAGGGGCTTGAGATATCGGATTAATCCGGGCGCATCGTCTTCGGCGGTGGCCATAGACGACCCTAGAAAGGCGTGGCCCTGTAGACCCTCGTCTGTAGAGATTGTCACTAGCCCTAGCTGGCTGGTGGACGCATCGCCCTGCCTGCGTGGCGGGATACCTTCCCATTTGAAAAGCTTGATCGTGAGGTCTGTGATCTTCATGTGATTGCCTGTCGTTTGGTCTTCTCTTCCAGTTGGAGAGGGCTAGGGTGAGTGAGGTTCAATGTCCGGGTTCAATCGATATGTTTTTGTTGAATGGCCTGTCGGTAGAGGTCCTTCGGATACGCTCAGAATGACTTTGCACTGAACGCCGACGGGGTTATTTAGGTCAGAACGGCCGTCTTCATGCGCTCGATCAGCTCAAAATCGATCTTTGCGCCGAGGCCAGGCTCATTGAATGCGTATATCAAGCCGTTTTCATCTGGGTCGATATCCTCGATTAGGCCATACTTCTGCGCGCCAGATGGCAGCAGTACCTCGAAGTACTCGCAGTTCTTGATCGCCATGATCACGTGTGTGTTGGCAACGTTGTTCAGTGAGTTGCCGCCATGGTGGACCTCGTAGTTGAGGTGGAAGCCTTCGGCAAGATGCGCCGTCTTATAGATGGCCGTGATTCCACCTTTTACCGCGACATCGCCGCGCAGGTAGTCGGTTGCCTGCGAGACCAACCACGGGGCGTATGCCGTGAATCCGCCCGGCGAGTGCTCGGTCGCCATGATCGGGATGTCCATGTGCTCCCGTAGCTTGATGTAGTTGTACATGTCATCGTCGGCTAGCGGGTCTTCGTACCAGTAGAAGCCCAAGCGTTCAGCTGCCTTACCGACTGCTAGCGCCTCGTAGTAGTTGTAGGCCCATGTGGAGTCCAACATGATCCGGTAGTCGTCGCCGACCGCCTTCCTGACGGCCTCGCACACTGCAATGTCACCTTGCGCACTGATTGTAGGTGGGTGGATCTTGTACGCCGCCCAGCCATCTGCTTTGTACTGCGCTGCCTGCTCGCCGTAGGCCTCAGGCGAGTCGAGAACTGCGGAGCTTGCGTATGCGGGGACGCTGTCTCGGTATGAGCCGAGAAGCTGGTGGATGGGCAGCCCGGCGATTTTGCCGGCAATGTCCCATAACGCGATGTCCACCGCTCCAATTACCCGAGGAGTGGTGTTGCGGTAGCGCTTTTGAAGATCCTGATACAGCCGCTCACGGTCCAGAGGGTCCTGGCCCATCACGACCGGCTTCAGGAAGTCGATCAAACTCTGGCCATCAAGGTTTGCGCCTCGACTTGCCGATCCCAGGAACGCGTGGCCCTGTATTCCCTGATCGGTGGTGATCGTTACCAGCCCCATCTGGGAGGTGCCGCTGAACTCTTGGCTGAGCTGGCCGTACTTGGTGGCTGGAATGTCGTTCCAGGCGAACAGGGTAAGCGTGACATCCGTGATCTTCATGAGTGGTTCCTATTGTGCTGGGTGGTGTGACCCCACTCCTCGCGGGGCAAGAGTTGGGGTGAGGAAGTTACGAGATTTCTTAGCGGCCCCACGCGGTTGTTGCTGCTTGATCCACAACTATCGGTCCATCTCCTTGAAGGTACTTTTTGAGCACATCATCGTGGACCTCGATTCCCAAGCCGGGCGATGTCGGGACGGTGATGTGACTGTCAACCTGATCGAAGATAGGGTCGGTCAGGTTTTCACGGATAGGGTGTGGGGTGCGGTCAAACTCCATTACCGTCTGATTCACGTAAGGTTCGGCCGTGAAAGACGGTGGGTTGGACGGCAGGCACGCCGCTACGTGGAGGGTGGCGGCGAGACTGATACCACTACCCCAGAAGTGCGGATTGAACTGGACTCCGTAGGCGTTGGCCATGTGTCCAACTTTGAACATTTCTGATATTCCCCCGACGTTCACAATGTCTGGCTGGACGATGTCAAAGACATGTTGCGCAAACAGATCGGAGAACTCGTAGCGCGTCTGGCGACTCTCGCCGCCGGAGGTCGGCATCGGCACGTTGTTTCGGACCTGGATATTGGCGTCCAGATCGTACGAGCCACAGGGCTCTTCGAACCATGAAATATCCGCGTCTGCGACACGTCTTCCGAAGTCGATAGCGGTTTTAACGTCGTAGCCTTCGTTGGCGTCGAACATCAAGTGGATGTCTTCGCCGATCACGTCCCGGACATGATAGACGCGGTTCACGTCATCCAGAAATTCCTTGCCTCCGACCTTCATCTTGACCCCAGTAAATCCGGCATCGACGTAGCCACGCGCCTCTGTCGCCATCCGATTCGGGAAGTCGTTCTCAAGGTAGTACAACCCCGTCGCGTAAACGGGTACCCGATCGCGGGAGCCGCCCCCGAGCATCTCGGAAACTGGTCGTCCCGAGACCTTGCCAGCGATGTCCCAGAGAGCCATGTCGAACGCGCTGAGGGCGTTCATGCCCGGGCCTGAGTAGTTGTGGCCTTGGTAGACCTCGGCGTAAATCTTCTGCCATGCACGTTCGGGAAGCGTGGCGTCTTCGCCAATCAACAGCGGTGCCAGGGATCTCATAGTTTCGGCCCCGCCGCTTTCGCCCCACCCATACGTCCCATCGTCGGCGATTATCTTGACCGCCGTGGTCGCTCGGGTGGACGTCCATCTCTGCGACCAGCCAAACGGCTCGTTAAGCTCGGCCACAAGTGGATATATCTCTATGCGTTTGATCTTCAATGTTCTGAGTCGGCCCTTCTATTAGTGACCTGTACGTGTCGACGGTGCGGCGTCAGTGTACGCACGACGCGTGGGTGCGCAAGTCGTGGGCGTTTTTTGTAGTTATACAGACGTACAACGCCTGTGGGTTACGTACGATAACCTTGAATTAGTCGAGCACCCTCCGCGCTCCGTATGACACATCATCCAGCCTTCCCCGCTCGACGTCCGTGATGGACCAGCCGACAGCGCCGATGTTGTCGTCCAGGTGTTCGGCCGTGTCGCCGCCGGTTATTGCGACGCTGACTTCGGGATGTGAGAGCACCCAGTTGGTTGCAGTCTGCGCAACGGTTTTACCGTGGGCGGTAGCGACGTCATGCAGAACATCCAGTACAGCCCGGGTTTTTGCATCCATATGGCTATTAAACGAACTCGCCCGGACGGTTCCGTAAAGTGAACCCGCCGGCGCGGACTCGCCGGGGACGTAGGCGCCCGATAGCAACCCAACGGCGAGTGGGCTGTAAGTCATGACTCCGAAGCCGTGGGACTGCACGGCCGGGAACATTTCCAGTTCAAGGTCACGGTTGAGCAGGTTGTACGGGTTCTGGATGCATATCAGCGGATCGAGTCCGTTTACGTCCTGTGTCCAGAGCGATTTCACGACCTGCCACGCCTGATAGTTGGAGACGCCGATGTAGCGGGTCTTACCCGCCGTCACGAGGTCGTCCATTGCGCGTAGTGTTTCGTCTAATGGAGTCACATCGTCGAATCCGTGGAGGATGTAAACGTCGATGTGATCCGTGTCCAATCGACCCAGCGTACGGTCGATCTCACGCATGATGTGATATCTGGATGCGCCGCGATCGTTGGGCCCATCGCCAATCGGGCTGAATACCTTGGACGAGATGAACAGATCATCGCGGTGTCGTTTTAGGGCGCGCCCGAGAATCTGCTCTGACGTTCCGGCTTCGACGCGGTCGTCCCCCAGCCCGTACACATTGGCGCAGTCGATGAAGTTGATGCCAAGTTCAATGGCACGCTCTATGGCCCGTTCGCCTTCATCGGCGTCCGTTTGGCCGCGAAAGCCGAGTCCCAGCGCCAGCCGTGAAACCTTAACCCCGGCTTTTCCGAAATTGACATATTCCATAGTCATTATTTAAATGTCAGCCCATTTGAAGTTGGCTTCGTATTCCGGCTTGCCGTATATGCCGTGGTCGCCGAGGTTCACTCGGTACAGCTCACCGCCCCGATGTGCGTTGAAGTCGTACCCGTTTGGCTCCAGCCCGCTCGGTGGGTCGCCGGTGCCGTTGTACGCCGTTGTCACGTAGAGATCTCTGAAGTCTTCGCCGCCAAACATCGGGGCCGATGTCTGTGTGGTGGGGAATCTGACGCGGCGTTCTTCAACCCCATCAGGGTCGAACCGAATCACGCAACTACCGCCCCAGTTGGCCGACCAGACGTGATCTTGGGCATCTACTGTCATGCCGTCCGGAATGCCCTCCGAGGCGTCCAGTTTCACGAACTCACGCTTGTTGGTTACAGCACCCGTCTCTACGTCGTGGTCGTAGGCGAAGATCGTCCGGATCGGAGAATCGGTGTGGTAAAAGGTTCGGGCGTCTGACGAGAAGCCCATGCCGTTGGATATGCCGACGTCCTCGGCGATCGTCTCCACCCGACCGTCGGTCTCGAATCGGAACAATGCGCCGGGAGCTGCTCCGTCAAAGTAACTGCCGCCGTAGAACTCTCCACGCGGTCCAGCGAAACAATCGTTGAACTGGTACGTCTCGCCGTGGTGAATCCACTGGAAATCGTCGTCAGAGCGCCACAGCATTACGCCCTCCCAGGTGCCGAACACCAGCCCGCCCTGTTTGTTGACGGCGATCCCTCCGACATATTTGCCGTGATGGATCAACTCGTTATCGTCCGTCGATGGATCGTATTTGAACACCCGTCCCGTCCGGATATCAGTCCAGTACAAGACCCCCAAATGAGGATCCCAACAAGGCCCCTCACCAACCAGCGCGTTTTCCTCGGCAAGCATCTCAATGTTGTAGTCAGGCATTAGGGCCTTCTTTGGACCCCTTTCCACGTGGAAGAGGCTGGGGCTGAGGGCGGACAAACATCAGGAGCACAACGGTCTGTATTCGCAGAAGTGGCTGCTAGTAAAGGTTCCTTGGTTACGTTCGGGTGTCACTTTATGAGAATTGGTTCTACTAAGGTCGTATCGGCGAATTATGTATCTCCCTCTCACAGCCGGAGAGTCCAGGTCGTTACATAGGGTGAGGAACAAGAATTTATTCACCGCCAACGTAAGTTACTACTTCGCAAGCGTCCCCAGAATTCGGTCGATAACCGCCTTAGGGTCGTTGCACCAGCGCACCACGATCACTACATCGCTCACTGGGTCGATAAACACAACGTTGCCGCCAGCACCCCGTGCAGCAAAGCTGCGCGATGAAGCGAGGTCAGAGATTTCGCCCTCATGATTTAGCCACCACAGGTACCCGTATTCCGGCTTGATAGAACACGGTTCCGTCATGGCATACACCCAAGATTCTGAAACGATCTGCTTGTCGTTCCAGCGCCCGCGCCGTGAATAGAGGAGCCCGAACCGGGCGTGGTCAAACGTGTCGATCCACAGTCCGCCGCCCCAGTGGGCGCCGCCGGACACCGACTCAACCTGCTCGCCGTTCAGATCGACCATCGAGGTTTCGTATCCGTGCCATTCCCAACCATCTGACGCGCCAATCGGGTCCATAACGTTGCGCTTCAATACGGCGGGAAGCGGCTCGTCATATATTCTCAACAGTGATAGCGCCGTCCGATTTACTCGAACATCGTTGTACTCCCAGAAGGTGCCCGGCTCCTGGTGAGGAAGAGCGCTGTTATCGGTCCCGCCGTTCATGCTGGCGGAACCGCCGACTACCCGGCCGCGATCGACCGTATCCGGTAAACCGAACAGCTCACCTTCCCACTCGTTCGTCTGCTGGAGAAGGTGACGCCATGTAATTTTTGAGTTGTGATCGGAATCGAAGCCGCCGTCTTTGATATAGCCCGAGACACGATCATCCATGCTGTGAATCAGGTCTCTGTCCACGGCCTGTCCCGCGAGCGTCCCGATGTAGCTCTTTGTGCAGCTAAAGGTCACCTCAACGCTGGATGGATCGCCGTACTCTCCGACGATGTAGCCGCCGCGAATCACCAGTCCAGCAGGTGCGCTCCGCACCTTAAGGGGGCCGAGAACACGGTCGTTCGTGTGGTTTTCGCCCTTAGGTGCTCGATCGTGAAGATCCTTTGGCCAATCGATCTCCGTGGCCTCTGCGAATTTGAGCGCTTCTGAGAGTGCTATTGGATCAAACCCCTGGGTGTCTGGATCACGACGTTCCCATTCACCTTTGGGTGGGGTGTAGCCGACCGCTGGCGTTGACGATGTGCTCATTAGTAAGCTCCTGACTGTTTGCACGGCCTTTAGTTTTCCCGGGTGCCTTGGCTGCACGTGGACACCCCGCTATTCGGGATTATCGCTGAAGATGGCCGTGTTTGGTGGATCATCTCGCGTGGATGCAGTCATAACCTCTCACCCCGTTGATATTCCGCAAGAGGAGAGAGGAGTTTTTTATCCGCCGACTGATGCCCGATCATCGTCATTCCGACGCGGGCGGGAATCCGGAAACTCCGGTGAGTTCATTCAAGAGTGGACATCACGGGCATCATGACCGAATTCGCGATCGCTTGGGAATGACCATTCAAGAGTCGGCGAATATTCTCATTATGGCGTCCTCGTGAATGGCCCTCGGCTACGCTCGGGATGACATATCTCCTTGAGGTCGGTAGTTAATGCATGTGTCTTATCCACCACCGACAGTGCGCGATGGGCGCTCAAGGTTGAATTTACTGGTTGACCGCATTGGACGAACGGTTGAACATCGGTTCTCCGGACATTGTCGTCCAACCCCACTGATACGAGAGGCGCCGAAGACCGGTGGAATCGACCGCGATAAAATCAGGAAAACATGACGCTGTAGCGTCGCGTACTGATGGGCATCTGGATTTCTCAGTAATCGTTGACGGGGATTGCAGCGTCATCGGCCGTCTGTATCAGCAGTCTCCACTCAGGGTGTTGTTTCCACGGCCTGAGTCGGGCGAACCGTTCACTGCAGTACTCGTTAATTCTTCGGGCGGAATCGTCGGCGGCGATCGACTTGAGGTGACGCTGGAGGCGACTGAAAGCGCGTCTTTGTTGGTGACCGGACAGGCGGCCGAGAAGGTTTACCGCTCTACCGGGCGGATCGCCGTGGCCACGACGACGTTGATCGCCGGTCAGGGTTCGGTGGTCGAATTTCTTCCGCAGGGAACCATTGTTTACGATGGTGCACGCTTCCGGCGAATCACGACCATAAAGGCGTCGCCGAGTTCCCGCGTGATGGCGGGCGAGGTGTTGTCGTTGGGGCGAGTAGAGCGTGGAGAGCGGTTCACGACCGGACTGTTGCACGACGAGTGGCGGGTTCGCGTTGATGAAAGACTGATATGGGCCGACTCGCTACATTTGTCCGACGTCGAAGGGGCTGATAAAAACGTAACTGGTATCACGCCCGCACTGAACTCACGAGCAGGATTTGCCGGGTCTCCTGCATATGCGACTTTTCTTTACGTCGCCCCTGACGCCAACGAACAGCTCAAGTTAACGCGTCGGTTACTCTGCGATACGCCGGACACCGTGCGGTCGGGTGTGACGTCTTTCGACGGTCTCATTGTCGCCCGCTGGCTTGGAGCGAATCCGGCGGACGTCCGCGGCGCTTTCGGGACGTTCTGGGCTCGTTTTCGGGCTGGGGCGATAGGTGCTGCGGAGCGACTTCCCACGATCTGGAATATTTGAGGAACGAGGTATCAGATTGGATCTGACTCCAAGAGAGAAGGACAAGTTGCTCATTTCGATGGCGGCGATGGTGGCGCGCCGACGCCTCGAACGCGGCGTGAAACTCAACTACCCGGAGGCGGTTGCGCTGATCTCAGACTTTGTGGTCGAAGGCGCCCGTGATGGCCGCACTGTCGCCGACCTGATGTCGGCGGCGGCGTTTGTTGTCACGAGGGAACAAGTGATGGGTGGAGTCGCCGAGATAATCGAAGAGGTGCAGGTGGAGGCGACATTCCCAGATGGGACGAAACTTGTCACGGTCCACGAACCTATTCGCGCTGCCGGGTCTTCCGTATGAGTAAGTTAGTCCCGGGAGAGATCTTCACCCCGGAGGGCAATATCACATTGAACGCCGATCGTGAGGTCACAAGTGTTGAAGTCGCCAACACAGGAGATCGACCGATTCAGGTCGGTAGCCACTATCACTTCGCTGAAACGAACTCAGCGCTGCGATTTGACCGTGCAATTGCAGGCGGGAAGCGGCTGGACATCCCGGCCGGAACAGCGGTGCGGTTTGAGCCGGGTCAATCGCGTATCGTTTCGCTAATACCGTACGGAGGAGCGCGACGGGTGTTCGGTTTCAATCAAGGCGTTATGGGGTCTCTAGACAACGCCGAATCAGGGATGGCCTGAGCGATGCCGTTCGAGATGAGTCGCCGCGCCTACGCTGGCATGTTTGGACCGACGGTGGGCGATAAAGTTCGGCTGGCCGACACCGAGCTTTTCATCGAGGTCGAAGAGGACCGAACGATATACGGTGAGGAGGTGAAATTCGGGGGAGGAAAGGTTATCCGTGACGGCATGGGCCAATCACAAATGACACGTGCCGAAGGAGCGGTCGACACCGTTATCACCAATGCACTGATCTTGGATCATTGGGGCATCGTCAAGGCGGACATAGGTTTGCGAGACGGCCAGATCGCTGCTATCGGTAAGGCCGGGAACCCGGACGTACAGTCCGGCGTTGATATCGTGATTGGGCCGACGACCGAGGCGATCGCCGGCGAGGGGAAAATCATCACCGCTGGGGGCTTGGATGTCCATGTTCATTTCGTCTCCCCACAACAGGTGGATCACTCGCTTCATTCCGGTGTCACGACCCTCATGGGCGGAGGCACCGGTCCGGCCACAGGCACTAACGCCACCACGGCAAGCCCGGGTGGATGGCATATCGGTCGGATGTTGCAGGCGGCAGAAGGACTGCCAGTCAATCTTGGGTTCTTCGGAAAAGGTAACGCATCGTTACCTGCCGCCCTGGAAGAACAGGTACGGGCCGGCGCATGTGGGTTGAAGTTACACGAGGATTGGGGCACGACACCCGCAGCCATCGACAACAGCCTGTCGGTGGCGGACAAGATGGATGTTCAGATCCTGATTCACACGGATACGCTGAACGAATCCGGGTTTCTCGAGAACACGCTGGCCGCATTCAAGGGCCGTACTATTCACGCTTTTCACACAGAAGGGGCGGGCGGCGGACATGCCCCGGACATCATTCGAGCCTGTGGCGAATCGAACGTAATACCATCGTCAACCAATCCCACAAGGCCGTTCACAATCAACACTTTGGATGAGCACCTGGACATGCTCATGGTGTGCCACCACTTGGACCGCCAGGTACCGGAGGACGTAGCCTTCGCCGAGAGCCGGATTCGGCGGGAGACTATGGCGGCCGAGGATATTCTTCACGATATAGGGGGGCTTTCGATTATTGCCTCGGATAGTCAGGCGATGGGCCGTGTTGGAGAGGTGATCATCAGGACATGGCAGACCGCCGATAAAATGAAGAAGCAACGTGGGCGATTGCCGGATGAGACGGGCGAGAACGACAATTTCCGAGCGAAACGCTACATCGCCAAGTACACCATCAATCCCGCCATAGCGCAGGGCGTCTCGGAGTACGTCGGTTCTGTGGAACCTGGAAAGTTGGCGGACCTTGTTATCTGGTCGCCCGCTTTCTTTGGCGTTAAGCCGGACATGGTGATCAAATCGGGCACGATCACATCGGCACGCATGGGAGATCCGAACTCTTCGATCCCGACGCCCCAGCCTTCGCACTACCGTCCTATGTTCGGGGCTTATGGAGCTTCGTTGACGGCGAGTTCTGTGACCTTTGTTTCGGCCGCCGCAATGGAGTCGGATCTCCGGGGCAAGCTGGGGCTTGCAAAAGATCTGGTGCCGGTGAGAAATACACGCGCTGGGATTGGTAAGCGTTCCATGATCCACAACGATCTCACGCCGGTAATGGAGGTGGACCCAGAGACGTATGAGGTGCGTGCCGACGGTGAGTTGTTGACCTGTGAACCGGCCACAGAGTTGCCGATGGCACAGCGGTATTTCCTGTTTTGATGTCGGGGCTGCGAGTTATCAGCATATCCGTGGGGGCGCGCTTGTTTCGCCCATTGGCCCGCACGGGCGTTTCCCGCGAAGCTTCCCCATTCCAACGGGCGAGGATGAGGGTGAAGTCACGAGTTCAAATTAAGCTCGAATTTCAATGAAACGAGCAACAGAAGCGCTCGCTTCCGGAGACTGGCCCTCGGACGATTTCCTCGACACCGTGACTCTGAAATTCGACGAGCGCCATCGCAGACGCGTCCGCCTCACCACCGACGCTGGTGACGATTTTCTCCTTGATCTACCAGATGCGGTTGCGCTTGCTGATGGTGATGGGTTGAGGCTTGAAGACGGTGGGTGGATCGCCGTCGTCGCTGCTCCTGAAAGTCTCATGGAGGTCGTCGCAGACTCACCGGGACACCTCGTTCGCCTTGCATGGCATATAGGCAATCGACACCTTCAGGCGGAGCTGTTGGAAGATCGGATTCACATACGCTTAGACCACGTCATTGCAGAAATGTTGCTCGGGCTTGGGGCAGAGATTCTGGAAGTGAGCGCACCGTTTCAACCTGAGGGCGGCGCTTACGACGAGGGCAGGCACTCACATGATTTATCAGCACGTCAAAACCGCCGATCTGTTGCGCCTTCAGGCGTGGTTGTCGCCCACATTCCCGATCGGCGGTTTTAGCTACTCGCATGGAGTGGAAGAGGCGGTCGCACTCGGCGATGTAGACGATCCCGATAGCCTGCTCGTATGGATTGAAGCAGCGGTAAGCCAGGGGGCAGGACGTGTCGATGGCATGTTGCTGGTCGCTGCGTGGCGTGCGGCAGACGCCGGCGATGAGAAGAGGCTTAAGCAGGTCGTAGAGATAGGTGCAGCCATGCGGGGAACCGCTGAACTGGCCCTCGAAAGCAAAGCGCAGGGCGAGGCATTTTTGGACACAATACAAGCAGCGTGGACCAATACGGCGTTGGAATCCGCAACAGCAGCCATAAAACAAACCAAAATAAACTCGGCAGTGTCCGTGCCGGTTGCTGTGGGGATGGTTACGGCATGTCACGGTGTGCCGATTGAATATGTACTGCCCATGTACCTGCAATCGTTCGCAGCCGGTATTGTCTCGGCGGGCGTACGCTTGATCCCCCTCGGTCAGACCGACGGACAGCGTGTAGTTGCCCGGATGCAGTCGGTTGTTGAACGGGCAGGGGAGGCGACGTTGGCGGCGAATTTTCAGGACATCGGCGGCGCAACGCCGGTGATAGACCTGGCATCAATGGCGCACGAGATGCGCGACGGGAGACTATTCCGGTCATGACATCGGCTCTTAACGAACGCCCTGACAAGATCACTTCGAACGGCCCTCTACGTGTGGGAATCGGCGGCCCGGTTGGCTCCGGTAAGACTGCTCTGGTGGAGGCGCTATGCGTTCGGTTCCGAGACGAATTTGATCTGTTCGTAGTTACCAACGACATTTACACAAGGGAAGATCAGGAAATCCTTACCCGCGCCGGCGCGCTGCCCGCGGAGCGCATCGTTGGGGTCGAGACGGGAGGCTGCCCGCACACCGCCATTCGCGAGGATGCCTCGATCAACCTGGCGGCGATTCGCGACATGGTTGGTCGATTCCCGAACGCTGAGCTGGCGCTGATCGAATCGGGTGGAGACAACCTTGCAGCGACCTTCAGCCCGGAACTGGCGGATATCACGATCTATGTGATCGATGTCTCGGCTGGCGACAAGATCCCGCGGAAGGGTGGGCCGGGAATCACGCGCTCAGATCTCCTGATCATCAACAAGATAGATCTCGCTCCCTATGTTGGCGCTGATCTGGACGTGATGGATCGGGATGCTCGCAAGCAGCGCGGTGACAAGCCGTTCGTCTTCACCAACCTGAAGGATGGAACAGGGGTTGATGTGGTGACGCAATTGGTACGGCACACCGGCGGGCTAGGTTCAGACTAGCCTGAACCTTATTCTGGCTCGGCCTTCTGTCCAGCTGTTGATGACGATCTTGCGGAGACCTGTCATGACGCCATATCACCGTAGGGGTAGAGCTTACTTCGCTGAGTCGGGCGATCACGCTCTTGTCCGCGGTTAAGTGCACTCGCTCCTACCACTCTTCGAGCGCTCCTCGTCACACCAATCTTCTCTCCCGACCCGGAGAGGGGCATTCAACAGACTCGGTGTACGGCATTAAGACGTAGGAAGGGTTGTGAATACGCCCGTGGGTCGATCCAATCGATCTCTACGATTGTATTGCCGGAGGCTCTGATCTTCGTCCTACACGACCCCGTCTATCACAACGTCCAGCAAGGCCGGTTTGCCCGACGCAAACGCCCGTTTTAGCGCCGGGCCTATTTCTGAAGGGTCGGTTATCCGCTCTCCGTGGACGCCCATGCCCTGAGCTATTACCGAAAGATCGAACGGGGTCGGGAAGTCCATGAAGAGGTAGTTGCTGCCGGGCTCTGACTCCTTGATCACATCCCGCTTGTAGATATCCATGTTGGTTTTGAGCACTCGGTACGCGCCGTTGTCTAATACCACTACTACGGCTGGGATGTCGTCGTTGGCGGCCGACCACAAGCCCTGGATGGTCATCATCGCCCCACCATCACCGAGTATTCCGAGCACCGGCCGGTCAGGGTTTGCGAGTTTTGTCCCGAATGTCGCGCCGAGTCCCCAGCCAATCGACCCGCTCTTTTTAGAAACCAGTTCGTCCGGGGCGAGTGATTGCATGTAGTGGTTGAAGGAGAGTCGGTGGCTTGATGAGTCGTCCACCACGATGGTGCGCGGCGGAAGCGCTGCTGCGATCTCCGCCAGCGCCCGATCAGGGGACATCGGAACGTTGTCCCATTTGGTCTGAGCCGCGGCAGCATACCGCTCCCGAGCTTCGTTTCGTACATCTGCGATCCGTGCCGCCCTTTCGGACGCCTCGGTACGCGCCTTATCAGTCATTGATGCTTCTAAAGCGTTCGCAAGCTCGGCAAGGGCCAGCTTCGGGCTCGCCACGATGCCAATATCGGTTGGCTCCGATTTGCCAACCGCGCCCGGTCGCTGATAAATATGGATAACCGTTGCAGTTTCTGGCATGAGCACGTCCGAGAAATAGAACAGATCTGCAAATACCTCAGCGCCAACGGCTAGTAAGGCGTCTGCGTCGTTAAGAAGCTGTCGGTGTTCACGACGACGGGTCGCCAGAGCGCCCATATACTGCGGATGATTAGTCGGGAAGCTGACTTCAGAGCCACGGGTTGTGTATACAGGCAGACCCAGTAGTTCGGCTACACGCACCGCTTCAGCAACCCCGTCGGATTTGGCGACCCGATTGCCAAGCAGCATCAATGCACGCTTGGAACCGGCTAGAACCTCTGCCACGCGCGCAAGCGCGGCTGGATCTGGTGCGCTGGAGGTGTACATCGGCCTAGATGGAACAATGTGCATCTCCGCTACATCGTCCAGCGCGTTGCCCGACAGCCCAACGTACACAGGCCCCTTCGGCTCACTGTTGGCTTCGTTGAATGCACGTCGGATCACGCTCGGTATCTGATCCGGGTGAGTCACCTCCACTGACCACTTGGTTACGGGTTTAACCAATGCCGGTAAATCGGCCCTGAACTCGGCCAATTTCCGGGTGTCGTAGTTGCCGGAGACCACCACCATCGGCGTGCCGTCATTCAGGGCATCGATCATCAGGCTGATGCCATTCGCCAACCCGGAATCGATATGGAGTTGCACGAACGCCGCCTTGTTGGTGGCGCGGGCGAACCCGTCAGCCATGCCGACGGCGACGCCTTCCTGTAAAGCCAGGATGTATCGGAGATCCGGGTAGTCTTCCAGAGCATCCAGGAACGGCGATTCACTGGTGCCGGGGTTGCCGAAGATGTGAGTCACGCCCTCCGCACGGAGCATTTCAAGGAGGGCTTTCTTGCCGGTTATTTTTGTGGACATATTCGGGGATGATAACCTCTGAAACTGTATAAATTAGAGGCGCAGGTAAGCCATGGTCAAGTATTGGAATCCGTTGTCTCGGACACGAAACCCGTCGAGAAGTTCAAGGATAAATACGATACGTTGGTATCAAGCGGCCTTTGTTTCCAGATGGAACCTGCCTCATGGATCGCAGTCCCGTCGTGAGCGTGGAATTCCTCATTCCGGCGTTGCCATGGCCCTGATTGGAGTGCTCGCTCTACTAACGGGTCGTTGTCGGATTGTGTGGTTGATCAAGGGCGAGCCGACGCCCGTGGATAAATAGCCGAGCCTTACTCGATCCCCGACAGGAATCCATGTAGGAGCGCGTTAAATGCAACTGGGTCTTCCATGTTGGACATGTGCCCGATGTTTGGGATCACGACTTTATGTGCCCCGTCGATGCCCTCTGCCATTACGTCCCCCATCGCATGAAAATCAATCAGATCATGCTCACCCACTATCACCAGGGTTGGACTTACTATCTTATTGAGGAGTTCGCTGGTGTGTGTGTCGCGTGACATGCTTTTTGCACCGCTTGTCCAGTGCCAGCCTGTGTAATCTCGGATAATCTCTTCCAGCGCCGCCGCGCAATCGGAATTATTCATTGCTGGTGCTAGTAGTTCATCCTCCAACCACAGGTCGAGCGCGCTATCCATGCCAATCTGGTTAGCCAGCCTGGCTGCGATGCCCACCCGGGTCCCAAAGTTTGTGAGCCATTCGACTCCGTCCAGTGGTGCATCGACCGGAACGAGGGAAAGTACGCGCTCAGGATGTTCGACTGCGAAATCGACCACGATGGCGCCCCCCATGGATAGCCCGACCAGATGAGCAGCTTCGATACCTATGTGGTCCATCAACCTCATCAGGTCGTCCGGGTATGAATAAGGTTGCACCGGGACGTCTGTGGAGTTGCCGAACCCGCGTACGTCGTATCTGATCACACGGTATTCGGTGGCCAGAAACGCGAACTGGTCGTCCCACATTCGCCGGTCCAGCGAAAATCCGTGGACAAGAACCAGTGGTACCCCGGAACCAGCGATTTCGTAATAGATTTTTGCTTCGTTGATTTCGGCATAACCGGCCTCAAAATCTGGAAGGGCGGTAGTCATTCGCGAACCGAGCCTTTCATTTAGGCGTGGTTTTGATTGTCGTACTATGCGTCGGAAAGCCGGAACGGCTCTGCGGCACTGGCACCTTCCGGGAGGCCGGATGGCAGGCGTACGTCCAGCACATATGGCCGCCCCTCATCCTCCACGATGGCAAGTCCACGGGAGATCGCTGCAGCTACTTCAGACTCATCGTCCACACGTTCCCCATCCAGTCCATACGAGCGTGCCAAACCAAGCGGATCGATCCCTTCCAGACCGACGCCGGCGAATTGTCCCGTCTCACGCATTACACCGCCGGCCGCCGCAAACAGCGTGGCGACGATGCCGTACGCGGCGTTGTTCGGGATGATGTAGAGGACTGGGATGCCGTGGGCGACGGCGGTCCAGAACACCGAGTCTGCGTAGTAGACGGAGCCATCACCGACCAGTCCTATGACCGGCGTGTGCGGGGCAGCCACCTTGGCTCCTGCTGCGGCTGCCATGCCCCAGCCTTCCGACTCACCGGGCCGCCTGAGATGCGTGTTCACCCCGCCGCCGTCAACCGCTTCGATGCACTCAAGCTGTATGGCGAACTGCTCGGAAGTGATAATGCCGCCCCCGATCTTCGTAAGTTCGGTCTCAATGGCATCCAGTAGCACCAGCGGTCGTACGCGTCCAGGGACGATGTGGTCGCCACCTGGTTGAAGCCCGGCACGACGTGCGGCGCGCAATACTGCGGCGTGCTCCAGCGCGCTCTTGCGCCGACCATCGAACGCACCGCTGCCGCCTTCGTCCCGTGCGATTTCCAGCAGCCGCGTGATCCCCTTGCCCTCGTCGGCCACGATACCGTTTTCCAGCGCCGGGATGTTCTGCAGGTTTGCGATGTCAGACCCGAGTGCAAAGACATGATCTGCTGATCTGAACGCGGCGTAATCTCCGGGTACACCGGCGCCTGCATGCCTCACGCCGATGGCGACTATGCAGTCAGGATTCACGGTCGCCGAAGCAGGTCCGAACGGGCCGCAGTGAAGCGGGTGAGCTATGGATACGCCGACGAGATCTGGAGATGCGCAGGCTACCGCGGCGCCGTAGTGATCGGCGAGCGCGGTAACGGCGTCGCTTGCGCCACTTTTGAACACACCGTCGCCCACGTACAGCATCGGTCGCTCGGCTGCTTGCAATGCGGTTGCGATCCCGACAAGGTCAGCGTCGGCGGCGTAGCCGGAACCGATTGGGACGACTTTGGAGTCGATGATATCGACCGTCACCGGGGCCGCGTCCAGGAGACGATCGTACACGGCTATATGTACCGGTCCGGTCGGAGCCGCCGTCGCCACCTGAATAGCGCGCTCGATAGCTTCAGGCAAGCCTTCAGGTTCGATCACCGCCCACGCCGCTTTTGTGAACGGGGCAGACAGGTACGTCGGTCCAAAGCCATGGTCTATGTTCAGCATCACAGAGTCGGCGAAGCTTCCGGTGTCGCCGTGGAACGAGATGACGACTACAGGAAGGCCGCCGTTCCATGCGTTGAACAGTTGGCCAAGTGATTGCGCCAGTCCAGCTCCAAGATGGACCACCATTAGGGCTGGATCGCCCTGGACCTGAGCGTAGCCACCGGCCATGGCTGCGACCGGGCCTTCGTGGAGAGCGAGGATACCGTTTACATCGGGATGGGCGTGGAGGGCGTCAAAGAATGTCGCCTCACGGGACCCGGAGTTGTAGAACACGTACTTCACGCCGGACGCAGCGAACTGCTCCACCATCACCTGGGACGGGTTGCCGGTGAATTGACGTGTCGACA
>JAAZYK010000280.1 GCA_014239685.1 Dehalococcoidia bacterium
GGCTTGAATAGAGATCGAAAATCCGTCAGCACAAACGACTCGCATGTTGGCTTTAGCTATTGACATTGAATATCTCCTTTTTCATTCACGGAGGAACAAAGGACAAGATGCTTTCTAAAATTCTCTTCATCCCAGGCTTTCCCGGTGGAAAACCATCTAACAATAGGATCATCATCGGTATCAAAACCTACGACGAGACCACATTGACGAAGCCTGCTGCCATAGATCTCTTTAGTTGCTTTGACAAAATCACCGATGTTCATTCTTTGTTCTCCCAAAAGTGGTGGGTCGTCCCGGACTCGAACCGGGGACCGACGGATTAAAAGTCCGATGCTCTGCCAACTGAGCTAACGACCCGTGTTGAGTGAGAGGTTGTCTCCCCCCTCTCCCTTATAATGTAACCGGGCGATCGTCTGCTGTCAAGCAGAAAGTCGCTCTGCTTTCATCCATTTTAGGGTGGAAGCCCATTTGTGGAACTTTGGATGCAAGCACACCCAGGCGATCTGATCTTCCGAGAAAAGAGCATTTTGAAAATAACCGACCTTCTTGAAGTTTAGGTCAAAAGTAGCGTCC
>JAAZYK010000281.1 GCA_014239685.1 Dehalococcoidia bacterium
TGTTGTCGGCCAGCCGCTTGGCGGTAACGGACTGAACGGCTTCCGTTTTGGATTTTTTCTTCGAGGCCAAGCGATGTCGGTTGAGCATATTGAGAAAATCAGTGTTGCCTCCGGTATTGAGTTGGTAGGTCCGTTCCAGCTTGACACCACGCTTCTTGAACAGGTCGGTCAGGACGCGGTGGGTAATGGTCGCCCCAACCTGGGACTTGATGTCATCACCGACAATAGGAATATTCTTTGCCTCAAAACGCTTGGCCCATACGGGGTCGCTGGCGATAAATACTGGTATATTGTTGATAAATGCAACATTGGCTTCCAACGCGCAATCCGCATAAAATCGGGTAGCTTCTTCTGAGCCTACTGGTAGATAATTGATGAGAATTTCCGCACCCGAATCCTTGAGAGCTTGGACGACTTCTTCTTTAGTGGGTTCCGGTTTGTCGGCAAGGACAAAAGCGTTTTCAGCATCATAATCATTCATATGATCCGCGAAACTGGCCAGAACTTTACCCATCCCTACAAGGATTCCAGAGGGTGGAACATCGGGAT
>JAAZYK010000282.1 GCA_014239685.1 Dehalococcoidia bacterium
TGGGACAATAACATCAGTAAGGGGACGCGCGGGTTCGACAGGGGCGTTCCGTAGCGGATTGCAAGCCGAGGATGCTATCTCCCTCGTAAATCCGGTAGCAAAAACAATTGGCGAACGTGAATTCGCTCTAGCCGCCTAAAGCGGCTTCGTCTACTCCCCGGTATTCCCGGAGTCAGGGAGATTAGGCGCCATAAATCTGGGATGCGGACCGCCCGATGCCGGTAACGGCGGCTTAAGAAAAACTGGCTGTCCCTAAAAAGGCTGTGTCGGCAGTGCCTTAATAGGGCGAGGAATAAACAACCGAATAAGCTTGTAGTACATCCGACCTATGGTCTCTTCTGGACGGGGAGTTCAACTCTCCCCCGTCTCCACCAGGAACACTATTCAGACGCCTCAGGCTCATTTTGAGTCTGGGGCGTTTGGTTTATTAGGGCAATTCCACTGTACTCGGGTGGGGAGGCTACTTCAATGATTGGTCGCAAAGCTGCTCTCGGCCTGATGCCCGCGACGGACTACTACTTGATGGCATCGCCGTGGAC
>JAAZYK010000283.1 GCA_014239685.1 Dehalococcoidia bacterium
CTCTCCTTATACCGGTAATCGATCTGGCGGCGCCCTGAAAACAGCCAACTGGTACTCAAAGTATAAATCCCCCGGCACTAAATATAAGGGTGACAGCAGCCAGGCAGGCAGCGGCGATCCGGGCCTTGTCGATCTTGAGAAACAAGATTATCACCTCAAAGAAGATAGCCCATTACGCGGTAAAGCAATCAACCTAAGCGAGTTCTATAAATCGGACTTCGACGGTCGTCCATTGCCTAAGACCGGCAACTGGGATATCGGTGCGATTCAATACAACACGACCAAGCCGACCAAAGCATTGCAGCCGAAACGGCGACGTCCTTATCCTTGAGCATACCGCAAATGCGGTCATCGGAACGTGCTCGCTATTTCAGCACCTTCCTCAGAGGTTCTTCCGCAATGAACGTAATCGAAAAGTCCCGGATTGCTGCGCCTCAAGCGCCCAGTGGCTTGTGTGAACGCGGGTGGTCGGATAGCATTTTCTTCACCGATGAAAGTGCTGATTTCAATTTTGTTTTGTTTGAGTGTTTCT
>JAAZYK010000284.1 GCA_014239685.1 Dehalococcoidia bacterium
TAAATCTCGAACGTGAATTACCTGTAAGGGACAACACCGAATACAAACAACACGAAGAAGATCCAGATACCTATTAGCATATGTAAATCGCAGAAATCAAAAGGTGCATAAGCATTGCACTGTGCTACGATTTTTTAGTTGAGATCAACAAGTTTGCAAAGCACAGGTCTCACATAAATAGGGGCTGTAGCTCAATTGGGAGAGCGCTTCAATGGCATTGAAGAGGTAGAGGGTTCGAATCCCTCCAGCTCCACCAGAATCAACACGAAAAGCCACTGAAATTTAGGTGGTTTTTCTGCTTAATCACTCTTGCCAAGAGTCGTCATATCGGTCTCGACCGACTCCACAGTCCGAGCAATCACCTCTTCCCGAGTCCATCCGAGCTCATGAACGATCAAATGCCATGTGGTGAAGCTCATTCTCGGATATAGCCAATCATACGCTGTATCTACCGACCACTTTGACCGAAGCAGCCCCGGACCGTCGAAATACTCGACAACGAACCTTGCGCTGCGACGGATAGATTCAGT
>JAAZYK010000285.1 GCA_014239685.1 Dehalococcoidia bacterium
GAAGTACACTTGCGCCGCCCATTTACGCCGATCGCTAATCTACAAAAAAATAACGGCCCGTTCAGGCCAGGGGAATACGAATGAAATTTATTAGGTACTCGGCCGGAGGCCACGCCACATACGGAATCCTTGACGGCGATACCGCGATCGAGATATCCGGTCCGCCGACGGGGCGGTACACCGAGACCGGCGCCAGCGCGCCTCTGTCCTCTGTCCAATTGCTAGCCCCTATCATCCCGGGCGACGTCTACGCTATGGCCGTGAATTTCAAATCACACACGGGTGGAGCACCAGCGCCGACCCAGCCAGAGCCATTCCTCAAACCCGCTAGTTCCATCTGTGGAACTGATAGCAATATCACCCTCCCGCCCAATGCCGGCAAGGTGGACGAGGAGGGTGAGATGGTGGTCGTGATCGGCCGCCGGATGCGGAACGTCTCTGTCGAAGACGCCCTGAGCTACGTTCTCGGCTACACCATCGGCCACGACATCAGCGCTCGAGAGTGGCAGGCCGGCGACACTTCTT
>JAAZYK010000286.1 GCA_014239685.1 Dehalococcoidia bacterium
TTGTTCTTCTCAATAAAACTTAACTTGGCCGCATCGGCGTTCACACCCCACGCATCCCCAATAGTAATGTACCGCTGGGTTTTGCGGTTGTATTCTTGAATAATAAAATGTTCTTTGTTCATGGTACTCTTTATAAAATGGTGGGTCCAGTGGGAATCGAACCCACGACCTGCGGATTAAAAGTCCGATGCTCTACCTATTGAGCTATAGACCCGAATTCAAAGGTTAATCTTCGCTCTCCCACTTCGGTTTCTGGAAGTTGGGGGTAAAGGCTACGATTTTCGTTTCTTCTTTCTCAATGTAATCTCGGGTCAGTTGATTGTCTCGTTCCAGGTTTGTGATGGCTCGGCCAATGCACCGCTTAAGTTCAAAGTTCTCTTTCTCAAGTAGATCGCACCGCTCCCGCAGTTGCTCTATTTGGTGTTCAAGCCAGTCAATCTCTGGTATCATTAAAAATCAGTTTTAGGCTTGTTCGCTTTGGCGGCTTCCGCCTCTATTCGTTGGAGCAACTCGGTAGCG
>JAAZYK010000287.1 GCA_014239685.1 Dehalococcoidia bacterium
CATCGAACCCGCTTTCGACTCAGGACGATATCGCAGCCCACTTGGTGGAGTCTGGCATCCCGATCTTCGCCATCAAGGACGAAGACGAGAAGACCTACTTCGACCACATGTCGGCAACAGTCGACACTGGCCCGCAGATCACCATGGACGATGGTGCTGACGTGGTCGCAATGCTTCACACCGAGAAGAAGCACCTCCTCAAAGGCGTCATTGGTGGCATGGAAGAAACTACTACCGGTGTTATTCGCTTGAAGGCTCTTCACAACGAAGGCAGACTTGCTTACCCGATCGTCGCGGTAAACGATTCGCAGACCAAGCACATGTTCGATAACCGCTATGGCACAGGCCAGAGCTCGCTCGACGGAATCATCCGTGCAACTAACATGCTCATCACTGGCAAGACCGTCGTCACTATCGGTTACGGCTGGTGTGGCAAGGGCTTCGCAATGCGAGCCAAAGGCATGGGCGCTCACACCGTAGTGTGTGAAGTTGATCCGGTGAAGGCTCTT
>JAAZYK010000288.1 GCA_014239685.1 Dehalococcoidia bacterium
TAGTAACAGGAGAACGGCTGCCTAAACCAACTGGATCCAAATGAAGCCGATTATAAATAAAAATGGTAAGAAGATAATAGGAAAGGGCACATGCTTGTCCTCCTTCTGCAGAAGGTAAACGATATCCCCGGGGGTAGAGATGCATTGGGCCGGCTGGGGCACGGCTGAAATAAAGGTAATTAATTACAAAGCCTCTTTATGGGTTGTTAGCTCAGCTGGTAGAGCATCGGACTTTTAATCCGCAGGCCCCGGGTTCGAACCCCGGACGACCCACCATCTGCAAACATACGGGGAATATGATGACAGTAGCCACCTCGTTGTTAAACAAAGCTAACGGCTTAAACCTGTCACTCTAAAACCAAACAAACCGCGGTGAAGTAAAAGAAACCGTACACTACAAGGAAACTATCATGCCAAACGTAATCATCAACAATGTGGACAAATCATTCTTCGACAGGAATAAGCTATCTGCTATGGAGGTAATTAGAATGCTTGAAGCG
>JAAZYK010000028.1 GCA_014239685.1 Dehalococcoidia bacterium
CCCTGATAGTCTCCAGTGCTCTACTCGTCTTGGAGATGAGCAGACTGGGGCTTAACTCACCCCGGCGGAAAGCACCAATTACGTTAACCGTGCCGAACGAGATGACGATTACAAATCCACCAGCGATGGCATCAAGGAAGTAGTGATTGCCCGTGACGACAATTGTAAAAAGCATCATCGACGGGTAGATGAAAGCAAAGATCCGCAAGAAACGGCTGCCTGAGCGGAAAAAGATCATCGCAAACAGGACGCTCCAGCCGAAATGCAGACTGGGCATCGCTGCGAACGCGTTGTAGAAACTTGCACCCTCGGCTCCGGAGTAAATCGCAGGCCCGAATATCGCCATCGTGTCAACGAATTCTTTTGTAAGCATTCGGGGAGGAGCTAACGGGAATATGGCGAAGGCTACAAGAGCGAACAGGAAAGACAGAAAAACAACGTTACGGTAGTACCTATAGCGATGCTTGGACTTCATATACAGGATGATCGATGCCGTGACGATAATCGGGTAAAAGGTCAGGATGTACGCCCAGTTGAAGAAGACCACCAACGTGTCGGACGTCTCGATCGCCCAGCTCTGAAGAGCAGGCTCCCAGAAGAAGCCGAGATCTTTTTCCAGATTCATCACGTGCTCGGCGTGGATGAACGCGACGCCGTTGATATCCGCTGAGATAATCTGCCGGATCAGCATGTAAAGAAGGTAAGCGCCGCCCACGATACCAAATTCTCTCAGGTGGGCAGTGCCCTGCCATGACGCTACTCGACCGCCTTTGCCAGCGGGTTTAGCGACATCCTTAGATCTGCGCAGTGCATGCATGTTCACGTCCGGCGGGGGGCAATTACCCGCTGGTATTCACTTGTCTGTTCCTCAAGGCCACGGGGCGTAGCTTACCACTTCCTGCAGATAGAGGATGATGGTTTTTCGCTAGGGATTAATGCACCTGAAGTCTGGTCCATCGCGGCGACCACATTCGGACGTATTTGAATTGAACGGTTCGTGAATATTCGCTATCTGGCGGGTTCGCATCAGACTAACGGCCAGAACGGTGGATTGAGTTGCCAATGGTTGTGTTGGAAACCCGAATTCGTGCCTCTGAACGCCGGTGAGAGTCTTTTTGGCTAAAAGGCCCATCGCACTGATCCGACAAATCAACCATATAAGTGGACATTGTTGCGATTTCTGGACGTTATTTATCTTACAGACGCCGCGGTTATCCGGTTAACGGTAAGAAAATACATTGTCGATACGCGGACCTTGTTGCAAATTAAATGAAGCTAGGGCGATACCTGACACGTGGTACGCGGTTACGCTTGTATACGAGGCTCCGCTCCGCAGACGACTGTCATCGATCTACCTGCGGCGCTCCATAAACACCTATGACGATGCAAACAGGATACGGCGGTGGCCGCGGGGGAGGACGGATGGGATTCAATCGGCCTCCGCCCGACGCGCCTGAACATCCGGTCAAACGAGACACGCTGTGGCGAACCTTCGCCCTGTATCGGCCCTATCGTCGTCGTCTCGTCGGCGTCATCGGGTCGGTCTTGGTCAACGCCAGCTTGGGCGTGATACCGCCCCTCCTCGTCGCCACCATCATCGACGATGCGATCCCGAACCGCGATACGCGCACATTGTTCACGATTGTTTCGATCATGCTCGCCGTGACTGCTGCTTCCGGTGGGTTCAATCTGTTGCAGGCCCACCTAAACACAAGGGTCGGATTGTCGGTGATGCGCGACCTTCGGGGTCGACTTTACAGCCACCTCCAGCGTCAGCCGGTGTCGTTTTTCGCTGGCACCCGGACCGGCGAGATTCAATCCCGCCTGACCAACGATGTCACCAACACCCAACTAGTCCTCACCGACACTATAAGCACCATCGTGTCCAACGTCGCCGTTGTGATCGCGTCTGTAATCGCGATGGTGATCATCTCGTGGCAACTTTCTCTGGTCGCCCTTGGTGTAACGCCCATCTTCGTCTTCTTCACAGTTAAGGTGGGGCGTCGCCGACGAAGATTGACCCGTGAGACGCAACAGGCGGTTGCAGAGTTGACAGCGAGCGCGGGAGAGACCCTGTCGGTGTCCGGCGTAATGCTCGCCAAAACCTTTGGACGTGAACGCGAGCAACTCGAGCGCTTTGACGCCACCAATGAAGAACTGACGCGGGTCTCGGTGCGGCAGCAAATGACGGGGCGCGGCTTCTTCGTCTTAATCCAAACTTTTTTCGGGATGGCGCCAGCAATCGTCTGGGCCGTTGGGGGCTGGCTACTTTTCAACGAGAGAGGAGACTTGACCGTTGGCGAAATCGTCGCTTTCACAGCCATCCAGACTCGGCTCCTATTCCCCCTGGCTGGCCTGCTGAACCGAGGCGTCGATGTGACAAGCGCTCTGGCATTGTTTGAGCGGATATTTGAGTACCTGGACCTGGATCCTGATATTAAGGACCCTGTTGATCCAGTACGGGTCAACCCGGCGAGGGTCAGGGGAGAAGTAGCGTTCACGAATGTCGACTTCCAGTACGACGCTGCACGGGGAATTGAGGATAGCTTCGGGTTGGAGGATGTGAACTTCACGGCTGCTGCCGGGAGATTGACCGCGTTGGTCGGCCCGAGTGGATCCGGAAAGAGCACGATCGGCTACTTGATGTCACGGCTATACGACGTGGATAGCGGAAACGTCAGGATCGACGATGTGGATCTCCGCGATATGGCACTACGTGATCTGTCGACACTCGTCAGCGTGGTGAGCCAGGATCCGTTCCTGTTCCACGCCTCTATCGCCGATAACCTGCGATATGGTGATCCCACGGCCACTGACGATGATCTGGTACGGGCGGCGAAGGCAGCACAGATTTACGATACGATTTCGGGCCTACCAGAGGGGTTTGACACGACGGTCGGGGAACGTGGATATCGCCTTTCTGGCGGCGAACGCCAGCGGGTAGCGATCGCCCGCGCTGTGCTGGCAAATCCCCGGGTTCTGGTACTGGACGAGGCCACCAGTAGCCTGGATACGAAATCAGAGCGGATGGTTCAGCGTGCACTCAGCGAACTGATGGATGGCCGGACGACTGTCGCCATCGCCCACCGGCTGTCCACCATCATCGCAGCGGATCAGATACTGGTCGTGCTGAATGGGAGGGTTGTGGATCGCGGGACGTTTGATGATCTGGTATCGCGATCCGGACTATTCAGGCAGTTATATGTAGAACAGTTCACGGCAATACCGACCGACCTCCCCCTGTTAGGTGGGGATTCCAGTCCCGCACCATGTCACGATAGCGGTCGGGACCGGATCCCTGAGCCCGCGGACTAAGTAATAGGCACATGTTCGAATGGATCCTGGCCGCCCAGCCATTCGCACGAGTGATGGCTGGATTCCGTGGCACGCCAAGTGACGGTGAGATTTACGCCGTACTTGTCTGTAGCAAGGTCAGGTCAAAGTGGGCGGAGGATATTCTGACCCGTTAGACCGCGTTTTCTACTTTGGTTGAGCAGCGGGTGATCGGGGACATGGGTGAGTAGCTTAGGTGAATTCACACGATTAGGTTTGATGCTTCGGATCGCAGACCGAGCGGAATGTCACCCTGAATTTGGTTCAGGGTGACGGATATTTAGGGCTTGATGGAATGGAGGGCGCTACTTAAAAGCCGGGGGGCGCTTGTCCGCCCATGGGCTCGCCACTTCGAACGCGGCAGACGCGGCAAGCACAGTTTCTTCATCCCTGAATCTGCCGATCAGGTGAAGGCCGATCGGCATCCCGTTTCGATCGAAACCACAGGGCACCGTGGCTGCTGGATGTCCGGTAATGTTCACCGAGTACGTGAATGGGCTCCAGGTCCAGTAGGCTCGATCTGAATCCATCACGCGTCCGCCAATTTCATGCGGCGGGCCGTCGGCCACTTTGAACGCCGTGGTCGCCAACGTCGGACTCAAGATCAGATCGTAACGCTTAAACAGGCGTTGAAAGTAGTCACGGGTTTTTGCGATGAAGGCCATCGTCTCGTGGTGGTCCACTGCCGTAAGTGTTCGAGCGTGCTCCATGCCTTCTCGGACGACATCGGTCAAAAGATCCGGGCTCGTATCAAGCAGGTCGCCGTATCCGACAAGGACTTTGAGATCGAAGTAGTTACGGAACGAAAACCACATTTCTTCGGGGTCGATCTCGAACTCAACCTCTTCGACGCTGGCCCCCAGTGTCTCAAACGAACGTGCAGCACGCGCCGTTATTTCAGCCACATCCTGGTCAACGGCATTCCCGCCCATATCTGGCGTCCAGCCGATACGTATTCCCTGAAGGCCTCGCTCAAGCGCCCCGAGATAGTCTGGTGACGGTCCATCCAACGTCCCGGGAGCTGCGTCTTCTCCGGGGCCGGTAAGCACAGACATCAATAGTGCCGAATCACGAACGTTCCGACTCAGTGGGCCACTTTGCGCCAGGTTATACGGATGCCACGCGGCATCTCCGCTGCCTCCAGAACGCGGCACGCGACCTTCGGTTCCCTTGATGCCGTACAGACCGCATAGCGAACATGGGATTCGTATCGATCCGCCGCCGTCTCCACCCTGCGCAAGTGGCGTGATTCCCGCCGCGACAGAAGCCGCCGCGCCACCGCTCGATCCCCCGCTCTGACGCGCCGTGTCCCACGGATTTCGGCAATCCTCTCCGAGCTTGTTGGACGTGTAACCGAGGTGCCCGAATTCCGGCGTGTTGGTCTTGCCGATGATGACAGCGCCGGCCGCTTTGATTCGCTGAACCACGATATCGTCTTTGTGTGGGACGTTGTTGGCATACACGGCCGAGCCAAAGGTCGTCCGTATTCCGGCAGTCGGCACAAGATCTTTAATCGGAAAGGGCAGTCCGTGCAGTGGGCCAAGATCGTCGCCCCGCATCACAGCAGCCTCTGCGGCCCGGGCTGATTCCATGGCCTGATTCCCAACGACCGTCAAATACGCGTGCAACGTGTCATTTGTCTCTTCTATACGGCGCAGCGTCCATTCGGTCAGCTCGATCGGCGAGACCTCCCGCGCTGACACCATGCGGACAAGCTCATGGGCGGGAACAAAAGCGAAAGAGTTCTCGAACGGCAAATTATCCAACTGTCTTTTTCAGGTTCTGGTCCGGGTCTAGTGAGATTAGACCTTGATTTCGATCCGAATTACCACGGTTTCGGTGTCACCAATATTGGTGATGGCGCGCTCTATCTAATGGAGGAGTCTCTGATCCGAGGCCAACTATGGATTTGAGGTCCATCGACTCGCCATTCGGACCATCGGAATCGGACTTTCCAATCCGTGACCGCGTATGCGATCACATTCGGGTGATAGTGCATCGTCGTCTTTGCGCCAGACCACCATGGGACTCAAGCATTCGTAGAGTGTCGTTTTCAAGGATGATTTTGTATCAATCTTCCGCCGCCCGTACGGCATCTCCTGCCATCGCAAATTTCCTTGACCTCCGACCTTCGGTTGATGCCGCACTCTATCATGAGGAATCTAAGGGACCCTTTGCCCAAAGACTGACGCGATACGGCGCGTTTTGTGTGTGATTGCATTAACCTTGCGCCGCGCCGCCAACGGCCATGATGATGCAACCACTTCTTTCAAGGGAATATCGTAGTGAAGATCACTTCTGTAGAGGCCATCCCTATCGAATCAGGGCCACTCTTGGTTCGTGTTCGTACAGATGAAGGTATCGAAGGCATCGGTGAGGCCATGGCGCGCTACTGGCGGTCCATGAAACCCTTTATCGAAGAGACGCTCGGCGACATTGTCATCGGCATGGACCCGCGTGACACGCAGGTCATCTGGGACGCGATGTTTCCTCCGACCAAGTGGATTGGCCCCGGAGGCATGCAGATGATTTGCATGGCTGCCATCGATATCGCCTGTTGGGACATCGCAGCCAAGTCCGCCGGTCAGCCCCTGCATCGCTACATGAACGGTGCAGCCCGGACACACTTACCCGTCTACTGGAGTACAGGCATCGCATGGCAGGCTCGGGCGACCGGAGGAGTCGAAGGCGACCCCGGTACACCCGATGCTCTGGTCGAACGGATGCGTGAGGGCCGCGAGGCTGGATTTACGGCCTTTAAGCTAAGACTTGAGTGGATGCACCAGCGACAAGATGTCGACCCGGAAGGCGACCTCGCCCGCTTCAAGGCCTGCAAAGAGTTTCTGGGTGACGAATGCCGACTGAGCATAGACATCAACAACGGCTACTCGGTCTCGACGGCAATCGAACAGGGCCTGAAATTACAGGACATGGGCGCGGCACATTATGAGGAGCCATTACCGCAGTACGACTACGCTGGCCTCAAGCGGGTGGTCGATGCGCTGGACATGCCTGTTACTTCCGGCGAGCTTGAGCATACCCTCTGGAACTTCAGGGACCTTATCGAGATAGGCGATCCGGATATCCTTCAGCCGGATCTGCTGTTTGTTGGTGGGATCACACCGCTACGAAAGATATTCACGCTGTGTGAGGCGTTCAACAAGCCTGTCCTTCCGCACGGACCGGGCGCGGGAATACAAAACGCCGTCAGCCTTCATGTCTTCTCAACGCAGGTGAACGCCACGCTGCCACATGAGTACAGCTGGGAGTTCACCGGCGGTCTTGAGAATGCCACACGAATCTACGAAGAGGCGATTGTCCCGAAGGATGGATTTGTTGATCTACCAGACCGCCCGGGCCACGGCCTCGTAGCGGTTGGTGAAGCGGTTGAGGCTTATCGAATTGACAGATAGCGGACGTTTGTCCTCTGTATTTCACCCTCGCGCCACCTTTTTCAGAAAGATTCCACTCTCATGAAAATCACATCGGTCACAGCCACTCCTATCAGGTTCAGCTCGGACAACGTCTCCAGTTCCTCAGTGCCGCTTATCGTGCGCATCCAGACCGATGAAGGCATCGAGGGCATCGGCGAGTGCAGCGGACGCTACTGGCAGTCCCTCAAGCCCTTTATCGAAGACATAGCTGGACCACTGATCATTGGCATGGACCCGCGTGACACACAGACCGTTTGGGATGCCGTATGGACTGAGACGAAATCGCTTGGCCCAGGAGGCCTTCAGAGCACCGGCATGGGTGCTATCGACGTGGCCCTGTGGGACATCGGCGGCAAGGCGGCGAAACTGCCGTTATACAAACTTCTGGGAGGCGCGGTGCGTACTCACATCCCGGTCTATTGGAGCTCCGGCCTCGGCTGGCAGCGAACTCCCGACGAGATGCTGGACCGGGTGAAAGAGGGTTGGGACCTCGGCTATCGCGCATTCAAGATCCGTATGGACTGGTACAACAACCGGCTCGACTCCGATCCCGCAAAGGACATGCGTCTCTTCGACGCATGCCGCAACTTTCTGCCGGATGACGCCGCACTCAGTTTTGACGCCAACAACGGCTACACCGTGTCCACGGCCATCCAACAGGGTCGCTATATGGAGAGCCAGGGACTGACCCACTTCGAAGAACCACTTCCACAGTACGACTACCTCGGACTAAAGCAGGTTGTCGAAGCACTCCGGGTGCCGGTGTCTTCCGGCGAGAACGAACGATCGCTCTACAACTTCCGGGACATGATCACGATCGGCGACCCCGATATCGTCCAGCCAGACATCGCCATGGCGGGCGGCATTACGGGTCTGCGTAAGGTGTACACACTATGCGAGGCGTACAACAAACCCATGATGCCGCACTGTCCCTCCGCTGGCATCTCAAGTGCCGCCAGCTTGAACCTGTACGCCACCTACCAACACGCAGTCCGGCCGCACGAGTATTCGTACGAATTTAGCGGCTCGCTCGAAGCTGTCGCAGGACTGTTCCAAGAATCGATAATTCCTGAAAACGGTTTCATAGACCTGCCGGACAGACCCGGGCACGGCCTTGTACTGGATGAAGACGCATTCGCTGCAGCAAAGGCCGCTTTCTAGTACCTACCAGAACCTGCATCAGGTTTCTGCTCCCGAAGGTAAAGGACCCAATGGTGTAGAGGTGACGGAGAATTCGTCGATTCTTAGACATCGCTTGCGATGCCATCACTACACAACAATCTAAGACAGACAGGATCACCATTGAAGATCACAGATATCAAAACTTACGTGCTTGATACCACCAGCGTCTTCGTCCGCATCTACACGGATGAGGGTATCGAGGGCGTGGGCGAGTGCAGCCCGGTCGTGCAGTCGGACGTGACTGCTGTATACGTGCAGAAGGCCCTCAAGCCCCGGCTGATTGGCAAGGACCCGCGGGACACGGATCGGCTCTGGGACGACATGTACTTCGGCACTTTCAAGATCGGTGGAATGGGCGCAGGACCGAACGCCATCTCCGGGGTAGATATCGCCCTGTGGGACATCAAGGCGAAGGTGGCCAACATGCCGCTTTACCAGTTGATGGGCGGGGCCACAAAGAAGACCTTCAAGATGTACAAAAGCATAGGGGGAGGCGCACGGGACACCGCCGAACAGATGCGCCAGAAGGTCGAGGACGGTTACAACCAGGGCTTCCGGGCCTTCAAAATTCGCATGGACTGGCAATACCATCAAGACAAGCGACTTAAGGGTGACCTTGAGATGTTCCGAGTCTGCCGAGAGTGGTTGCCGGACGAGGTTCCTCTAAGTTTCGACGTCAACAACGGCTATTCCGTTAGCGCGGCGATCTCGCAAGGGAAGGAATTCGAGAAGCTCGGCATCTACCATTATGAGGAACCGGTACTGCCCTACAACTACAAGGGTATGCGGGAGGTGGCTGACGCTCTGGATGTGCCGGTATCTGCAGGCGAACAGGAGTACACGCGCTGGCAGTTCCGTGACTTGATCGAGATCGCTCGCCCTGATCTCCTGCAGCCGGATGTAACGAAGTGCTGTGGGATCACCGAGATCTTGCGTATCGGCGCGATGGCGGAGGTAGCGGACATGCAGATTATTCCGCACATGACGCAGCCGTCGATAGGCAACGCGGCGTCTCTGGCGTTTTGTTCAACGCTCCGTCACCCGGAACGACCGCACGAGTACACCGGGCCGCGTAGTGATCTTGAGGCACTCTTCCAAGAGCCAATTACGTTTGACGAAGTAACAGGAACGATCACGTTACCGGATCGTCCGGGCCACGGACTGGTGATCGAAGAAGACGCTTTCAAAGCTGCCATCGTGACTGCGTATGAGTAGGGGGCTGATACGTGTCTGAGTCCAGCGCGAATCCCGGTAATAATCAGGGGAAGGGATTCTTCAACCCCCTTCGGATTGTCAGAGCCGCGCGCTACACAGCGCGAGGCTTTCGGCAAGCGCTAGTCCACGACATATCGTTCAGACAGGAGTTTGTTGCGATGCTCTTCTTGGCGCCTATCGGCGTCTGGTTGGGCGATAACGGTGTCGAGCGTGCCTTGCTCATCTTGCCGTTGTTGTTGGTCTTGTTAGTTGAGTTGTTGAACGGCGCTGTTGAGACGGTTGTGGATCGTGTAGGGATGGAGCACAACGAGCTATCTGGGCGCGCAAAGGATCTTGCTTCGGCGGCGGTCTTCGTGGCAATTCTGGGCGTGTTTGTGGTGTGGGGCCTAGTACTGCTGGGCTAGGGAAACGACCATCACGCGTTAGGGGGAATAGCGATCCGCCTCCACATCTCCATACAAGTAGGGTGATACCCGATTAGTTGGCAATCCAGAGTTAAGTAATAGCGCTAGATTCCTCGGCCGTGGTTGTGTTCCATAAGTACGCACAGATTGCGTCCAAGGATGGACAAACCAAGAGGCCGGTCCTAATCAGGACCGGCCTCTTGGTCTAATGCGTGCACTAAAGCGAACTCTACTCGCGCGCCCAGATAGTCTCGTACTGCCCGCCCTTGATCAGGGCCGTCAGTTCCTGGCTCTCCAAGGCTCGGAGTTCGTTAAGGGCGGCCTCTGCCGACGCGACTGCATCTTGTGAGCCGGTCGACTCGATGCGCTTCATCACCTGTGCCCATACACCGGACCGCACCAGGTTTTCGACATAGATCGGCCACGGTATGGCGACGATCTCTGTCGCCTTCGGGAGGTGCGGGCGTGCCCGTTTTAGGCTTCGGAGGCGCTCGTGCAGCCCGCGTGCCATCGGCAATACCCTGATAAACGGGCCGTCTTCTGGTCCCTGCCTCATGTCTAGGACGAGTGATCGCCTCAGACGAGGGAAAAAGAACGAAAGCGTCGGAGCGCTGTCGATGTGCCCGACGATGGCGTCAATATCCAAACCGAATTCGCGGTCCAAATCGCCACACTACCTTTCGAGTTTCTCCGGAGAGTCGAAGCCCTTTGGCCCACTCACCGGTACTGGGGGGGGGTTAGGTTAACCTGCGAGGTCCCGTACGGTGGCCGTGAAGGCAGGGAGAACCTTCTCCCAGTCGCCAATCACACCGAACCGTGCTGACTTAAAAATGTTGGCGTTGTCGTCCTTATTGATGGCCACGATGTTTCGTGCGCCAGACAGACCTGCCATGTGTTGCGAAGCGCCGGAAATACCAACACTCAGATAAATGGTCGGCTTGACACTCTTGCCGGTCAAACCGATCTGGTAACTGTGGTCGACCCACCCTGCATCGCAGGCTGCGCGAGATGCGCCAACCGCTCCGCCGAGGAGGTCTGCAAGTTCTTGAAGCTGCTCGAATGGCGCCGGGCCGCCGAGTCCGCGCCCGCCGGAGATAATCACGTCCGCGTCCTCCAGTCGGACACCTTCGCTATCCTGTATTACCGTCTCGACCAGAACAGCGCGCACTCCTGCAACAGCGTTGGATACGTCGAAGTCCTCGATCGTGCCGGAGCCTTCTCCTTCTACAGGATCAAATACACCCGGGCGGATTGTCGCTACCTGCGTGCCATCGCCATTGAAGTCATATATGCCCAGTGCATTGCCGCCGAATACCGGCCTCGTCACCGCAACGCGCCCGGTCTTGGAATCGAGCGCTACGTCGATGCAGTCCTGCGCGACCGCCACACCTAGCTTGAACGCCACCCGTGGTCCGGCGACTGCGCCGAAGTCTGTTTTGGCGAACAGGATGATATCCGGGGAGATGCTTTCGTTGAGCGCAGCCACGGCAAGGACCGGTGCGTCGTAGCCGCCGGTCCCTTCATGTTTGAGGGCGGGATTGGACATACGGATTACGCGGTCAGCGCCGGGGGCTTGAGCGGCCGTGACGGCTGACAGATCGTCGCCCATAACGGCAAGGCTTATGCCTCCGCCAACACCTTCGTCCACAAGTTTGCAGGCTGCCGCCAGCAACTCGTCAGAAACGGCTGAAATCGCGCCGTCCTGTACCTCTCCAATTATGAGAATTCCAGCCATTTAAATCAGATTTAACTCTCGGAGACGAAGGGCCAGCTTCCGGCCTGCATCCGCCTCATCTTCGCCTTCGATAATTTCTACCTGGCTCTCGCTCTCTGGGATGAACAACCTGCGGAGTGAGAGATCTGGCGCAAGGTCATTAGCTGTCAGACCAAGATCGTCCAACGTCAACCGTTCTGGCTGTTTGCGGGATGCCGCCATGATGCCACGCAACGTCGGGTAGCGCGCTTCACCTAGTTCGTTACTGACGGTGACCACGGCCGGTATCGGCGCTTCAACGACCTGGTAGCCGTCGGTCAATGCACGTTCAATCCGGATCATCCCGTCCTGAGGTTCAACATTTCGTGCCAGCGTCACGGACGGAAGCCCGAGGTTCTCGGCAAGACCAAGTGGTACGTGGGCCTGGTCCCAGTCGGACGCTTGTCGTCCGCCTAGGATCAGGTCAAATGGTCCGGTCTTTTCGATCATGGCGGCTAGTACTTTGACTGTGCCTACCGCGTCGAGATTCTCAAAGGAGGAGTCTTCCGCCAGCACTAGCGCGTCGGCGCCCATGGACAGCGGCTTCTTCATAACGTCCATTACGAAGTCGTTACCGGCGGCGAGGATGATGACCTCAGCGCCTTCGGCGTCTTTTATGCGTAGAGCTGCCTCGACCGCGTGAAGGTCAAAGCCGTTTACAACTGGCGGAATACCCGGGGCTGGGACGATCCGATTGACGGATTCGTCAACCTTGAACGCCGATGCGGGAGTTTCCGGGTCCGGTACCTGCTTCACGCAAACTGCGATTCGAAGCGCCAACCGCACCTCTCCAACTCGTGTTCAGTATGACTAACCACGGCGCAGATCGCACCGGGTGAAGGTCGTCCCATGGAAGCCACATTAGCGACTTCGGGGGACTCCAAAATATCACTGGACTCAGGGTCAGTCAATCGGGGATGCCAAGCTAAGTAGATACCAGAATGGTCCTGAATTACCTGCTACCGACATCGATTGCCTGAACAACAGTGCACTTGATCCACGGATTAACGGTGCAGCGGGCGTATCCTGAACTGCTGTAATCGTTAATGAAAGATCACTTAATCCAGGCTTTGCATAGCAAATCCCGGGATTTCCATCTTCGTCTGGATGACAAGGTTATTGTTGAACTCGTTCAACATAACCATCTCAGGAGAAGCCTCACCTGAAACGCCTAATCGATCAAGCCGGACGCGCCGGAATACAGATCAGCCAGGATCAGTGCGAACAGTTCGTCGTCTATCACGAGCTGCTGGAAGAGCATCGCAAGCGGGCCAACCTTACCTCTATCACGGGCTTGGACCGCGTTCGTGATGAGTTGTTTGTGCGTTCACTGGAGATTGCAGCGGCCCTGACGGCTGCTGAACGCGAGCGATACCTGGGAGATGGCAAGCGTTTGATGGATGTCGGGACTGGAGCCGGATTCCCGGGCCTGCCTATGGCGATAGTGTTCCCGGCTATACATGTGACTGTGCTCGACGGGACACGAAAAAAGACAGATTTTCTTACTGTTGTCGTAGAGGCGCTGGGTCTTAGGAACGTCGAAGTCGTCAATGGCCGGGCCGAGGAACTGGCCCTCAATGACGCACACCGCGAGTCCTACGACATCGTCACCTCCCGTGCACTTGCCGCTCTCCCGGAATTGGCCGAACTAACGCTTCCGTTCTGCAAAGTCGGTGGAATATCGCTAGCCTTGAAGGGTGCGAATGTAGACGAAGAAGCGAAGAGTGCTGCATCCGCTGCGGCACAGATGGGCGCCTCAACGGCGTTGTTAAGATCGGTCGCCCTCGGACCGCGACCCGAACCTGATACTGCCGTTTTATGGCGCAAGGTCTCCAACACGCCGGCTCGCTTTCCTAGACGTACGGGTATCCCCCACAAGCGTCCTCTCGGCGTGCCAGACGCTGCCAGCGTAAGGAAGTCGGTCTTAAACACTGACGAGGGCACTGTTTGAACAATCAACCAGTCCAGCCTGAGCTCCTGAACACTGAAGTCAGGGCAAATGGAGACAGACCCCGGCTCAGTGACCGGATGTTCTCCAAAAGGACTCTGGCGGTAAGTGTCGTTGCGATAGTTGTTTTGGCGGCCACCTCTTTCCGGGTTTTCGATATCGATTGGGGCGAGATGTGGGACCAGGTGAAGGGCGTCGACCCGTTGACGTACCTACTCGCCGGAGTTCTTTACTACATCAGCTTCTGGTTCCGTGGTATCCGATGGCGGCTGATAGTACGTGCGTCTGGCGTCGACAACCAGCCGGGTGTCCTCCAGGTTGGCAATGCAAAATACGCAGCGATCATCCTCATGGGTTGGTTTGCAAACTCCGTTGCATTCTTCCGACTTGGAGACGCCTACCGCGCTTATGCCCTGCATATAGAAACACGCATTCCACTTGCTAACAGCTTGGGGACCTTGCTCGGTGAGCGCGCTCAGGACATCTTGATCGTCCTGTTACTGCTCGTCGTTGGAGCGGTCGGCCTGTTGGTTACGGGCGAAATCACACTGCCCATCTACGTGCTCATTGCCGCTATCGTCATATCGGGCACCATACTCCTAGCGCTCATCATCATGCGCAATTACGGTGAACGTCTGGCGCGCCACCTACCGGACCGAATCGAGGAGATTTATCATCCGTTACAGGTCGGAGCGCTTGGCAGCTTTAAGGCCCGCCAACTACCACTGCAGTTTGTACTTGGCATGATCGGATGGGCACTAGAAATTAGCCGGGTCTACTTTGTCGCCGAGAGCCTCGGATTGGACATTGGCTTTTTTGTAATTATGTCCGCCGCACTGACCATCGCAGTGCTATCTACAATTCCCACCCCGGGTGGTTTTGGATTCGTGGAAGGGGGGCTTACCGGCGTTCTGATATTCCTGGGGCTGGACGACACTCAGGCGCTAACGCTCACGATAGTCGACAGATCAATCAGTTGGATCAGCATCATTATTATCGGTGGCGCCTTGTTTGTGAGTTGGCAGACCTTTATTGCCCGGCGTGGTAAGCGAGGCAACGGGCTGTCGTCCATCGAATCTTCTGAAACCGTGGGTGGCTCTGAGCCTGCAGTGAACGACCCGGATTGAGGCCTGATGGCAGCACGGAAACCGATGCGAATACGTGCCTGAGTACGAACACGACTCCCGATAACCGACATCCTGCGGGCGTTGTAATTCGGACGATTCGCTTCTTCCGTGAAAACCGGGCGATGACGGCCATCGCACTCGCCACAACGATCTCGATGATGGGGCAGGGTGTGGTCGCACCCGTGCTGCCAGCATATGCACAAGACTTCGATGTCGGGACCACATCCATCGGCTTTGTGGTTGCAGCTTTTGGTTTTTCACGACTCTTTTTGAACATCCCTTCCGGGGTGCTCGGGGCGAAATACGGCCGCACGGTTCTGATGTCCGTTGGGCTGGCCATAACCGCCGTCGGTAACTTTGGTAGTGGATTTGCACCCGAGATCGTCCAGTTGATTGCATGGCGCGTGCTCGCTGGCGCTGGATCTGCGATGTTCATGACCGGAGCGATGGCGTATGTAGCCGACATATCGACCTCAAAAAATCGCGGCCAGTTGATGAGCATCCAGCAGGGCGCGCTTTTGTTAGGCGTCGATTTAGGCCCGCCGCTTGGCGGTTTTGTCGCCGACACATGGGGACTCGCTTGGCCCTTTTTCATGGCCGGTGGACTGGCCGCGGCCGCCGCGATATGGACCGTGTTCCGGTTGCCTAACCGACCGCCGGGTTGGACACCGGGCGGTTCTCCCACCGTTTCCGTGGCGACATCACAGACCGGGAACCAGCCTCGTGCCAGATCAGGCACGAGGACCATGCTGAGTAACCCGACCTTTCTCGTGGTAGGGCTCTTTACGCTGATGGTGTTCTTAACGCGAACCGGGTCGCGCCAGACTCTGGTCCCGATAATCGCCGTAGACGAGATAGAGATGAGCCTCACCATGCTGGGCGTGATGCTGTTCGTGATGACCACTATCAACTTCTTCATCGTGTTCCCGGCCGGGTGGCTTGCAGACAGGTTTGGGCGCAAACCGGTTATGGTGCCGGGGATCCTGCTTGCCGGAATTGGCTTGCTGCTGTTCGCACTCGCAGGGAACGTAACGATTATGTTTATCGCAGCGATCATCATGGGAATCGGCACCGGCGTGGCGGGCCCGGCTCCGGCCGCCTACATCGCAGATTTGGCACCACCCGGCCAGACCAGCCTGGCGATGGGCCTCTACCGCACCTTCGGCGATCTCGGCTTCGTAATCGGCCCTATAGCTCTCGGCTTTATTGCCGAAACATCTGGTATGACCACCGCCCTCCACATCAACGTCGTCCTCCTTGTCGGGATAGGAATCATCCTCGCCTTTATTGCAAAAGAAACGTCAGGCCGAATGGGCAAGGATCGAAACAATTGGTCCCCGAAATCAGGAGATTCAACAATTGACGAAGGCAATCCGGCAAAACACCGTAAGGACAAATGACGATCTGCGCAGGTCTACGCTTCAGACATCCATGTAACCCCTGTAAGCGACGGGGCGACAAGCCTTTGTCATCCTGATCACGAGACGACGAATTTCCCGGCTCATCATCCCTCGAACCATGGCTCCCAACTACCCACAGCGCAAACCATCAACAATCGTCACCCCATACACCGAGCCCCGTGATACGATTTCCTGACGCAGTGCGCCGACCCACGTCGAGCGCCGCAAGTGGGGCTGTAGCTCACTCGGGAGAGCGCTTCAATGGCATTGAAGAGGTAGCGGGTTCGAATCCCGCCAGCTCCACCAAAATACCGCCGCTGACGTGTGAGGTATCGTCTTCCATTGGAGCATTCGACTCGAGCGAACCCGCGTCCGGGACGAGAGCCAGAGCAACAGTTACTCGACGAGCATAAGATGTGCGGTAATACGGGACCTCAATAAGTAAAGAGGTAAGGACACACTAACTATGAAATTCGGCCAGTTCGAACTCGTCCGTTGGCACGAGGACTTAACCCCCGAAGACAGCATCCGTCGCGCCATGGAGAAAATAGAACTCGGCGACGAGATCGGAATGGACGAGATCTGGCTCGCAGAACACCACTTTTCGCGGCACGGCCTCGTCTCCGGTATCTTCTCCCTGCTCGGCAACGTCGCCGCCCGCACCAAGAACGCAAGAATCGGTACCGCGATCGTAGTCCTGCCCTTCCGAAACCCCATACAGGTCGCCGAAGAAGCAGCAACTGTCGACATCCTCTCGAATGGACGGCTAACCCTTGGGGTAGGTGCCGGATACCAGCGAATGGAGTTTGAGGCTTACGGATTGGACATTGGAGAGGCCCGTGCAAAGTTCCGCGAGTATCTGGCCGTCATTGAGCAGGCTTGGAAGCCCGAGCCGCTGACCTTCAAGGGCGAATTTATCGATGTCCAGGACGTCAACGTACTCCCGAAGCCGTTTCAAGAGGGCGGGATTCCGATCCACATAGCGGTGAGCACGAGCCCCGAGAGCGTCGATTTCGCAGCCAGCCAGAACA